>DATLIY010000009.1:300000-510368 GCA_035539175.1 Acidisarcina sp.
TGCAGGGCAAAATATTTGGTGCGGAACACGTTGTACAACAGCGCGCTGAACTCGGGCGCATATCCCATGAGCTGGCTCGTGAGATTGATGGTCACACCATTGGTTGCGTCGGAATAGAGATAGCTGAGCAGCACCGCCGAGGCTGTCTCTGCGGCATTGAACGTGTAGCTGGCCGCGGTGGGCGTGCCGCCCGTGGTGGCCTGCACAAACGTGTATTGTCCGACGAGGGGCGCCGTGGCCACCCGGATCATATTCAACCCGGTGTCCTTGTTGATGACGCCGTAATCGGTCAGCAGCGATCCAGCAACGGCTTTCGTGGGCGCGATGGTCGCCGCCGGCACGTGCGATTCCAGATCGACGATGCGCTGCACCCCGGCCGCCGAGGCGAGGCCGAAATAGAGCTGGTTCATCATCGTGGGATCGAGCGTCGCAATCTTTCCTTTGCAGGTGACGTCGATCTTGCCGCGCGCCTTGGCGGCCGCGAACTGGTTTTGCCCGTAGAGCTTCTTCAAATCCGCCTTGAATTCGACCTGCACCTCCTGCAGAATGCCGAACCTCTGCGGCGTGGGATTGGTGGCGGTGTTGCCGGCGTTGGGGTTGCCAAAGAGCACCCCGGAACCAAACTGCAGGTTCATAGCTGTCTCCTCCTGGCGCTCTCTGTAGCGCGGTTATAGCGCTCGCGAGAGCGCGGTTGTGGTTGTGGGGTTTGCGGTGAGCGAGATTACGGCACGAGAATTTTGAGAGGCAGGATGGCCGCGGCCTGCGCGCCGAAAATGCCGGGATCGAGGCTGGTCTCGCCCTCGATCCAGCAGTGCGAGAACCGGCCGCCCAGGGTGAACACTCCATCCACCAGGTTGTCCGGCTGCAACGCGTCATCGATCGCCTTGAGCATGGCGTTGAGCTGCGTAGCTGCGAGCGTCGTCTCCTGGCCGACATCCTCGTCGACCACCGGAGCCTGGCAGTATAGAATGATGTAGCCCTCGAGCATCAGCCGAGTCGGCACGCCGCGCGGTTTGGGCAGGTGCTGCTCTTTCGTCTGGATGAGAAACAATGCAGGTTGCTCGGCGATGCCCAGATCCGGCGGCGGCTTGTGTTTACGCCCTATGCTCACGAACATCCCCGCCGGCAATTTGCTCTGGAACCAGGCGAAGAGCGCGGCCCACAGCGCCTCGCGATCGACACTCTGATAGGGATTCATTCGGCGATGGCCTCCGCAACCGCATCCGCGAGGATCTGCAGGATCGAGTCCTGATATTTCTGGAGCGCGGGATTCATAAATGGCCGCGCCCTGACCTGGAACGCCGCATGGCCATGGCTATAGAGGCTCTCCGCATCCGGCTCGGCAAACTCGAAGATTTTGCCCTCGACCGCGGGAACATTCGTGCCCTCCTCCATCCAGAGGCCGACGTGTTTCATACCCACATCGGCGGTGACGTTGCCGCGCAGGATCAGCGGCGTCTCGCTCACCCAGGGACTGCGCACGATCGCCCCTTTCAGCTCGCCGGAGCGATTCTGGATGCCCGCCTCGGCCATCTCCTCGACCGCCGCGCCGGCGAGGCCAGCCATGGCCCGCTGCATGCCATCGCGGAGCGATGCCAGGATCCGCTGGCGCACCGCGTCGATATGCTCGACAGCCTGGTCGACGCTCTCCGGCTCTACTACGAGGCCGATCATCGCTGCGGCCTCTGCACCCGCGATTGCATGCGGGCCTGCTGCTCATCGCGGCGGCGGTTGACCGAGGGCAGGCAGCGGCGATAGCGCTCGATCACGGAGAGCGTAGTCGGCGGAGCGTCCACCTGCTCCACCTGCACATCCTCGCCCTCCGTGCTGCGGCGGCGAACGGTGCCGGTATTGGGCCGCCCCTTGTAGCGGTAGACGACCCAATCGATGACCGCCTGCTCGATATCCGCGGGCACGGTGGCGTAGCCCGCGCTATAGCTGATCGCAATCGGCGCGCCGTCGGTAAACGTCTGGCCGATGAGGTACAGCTGATAGATGCGCTCCGGATCGATGTCCTGATCGATGTAATAGCCGGGTGCCATCTTGTCAATGCTGGCGGGAACCGCGACACCATTGATTTTGAGCGTAGCGACGGCCACGATCGGCCAGTGCCAGAGCGTGATCCGCGTGGCTCCGTCGCCCATGTGCACCTCGCTGTAGCTGGTCTCCAGCAGATCCGGGCGCAGCGTGGCGCGCAGAAAATCCTGACTGCAGGAGCTGATGAGGCGGGTGAGCAGCGCGTCATCGCTCACCGTGGTGGTGGCGATCGGCGCCCAGCCCTTGACGTTCGCGAGTGTGGTCAGATCTGCCATTTATGCCACCTGGTTCCGGTAGGGTTCGAGGAAATTCGCGACGACGCGCGGCAGCTGCAGATCCTCCGCTCCGCCGTGGTCGTAATAGAACTCGACCAGCATTTTGACTGCGGACAGAATCGGCCGGGGCACAGGATCCCCCAGCCATGCGGTCACGCCACTCACCGTGGTAGAGCCCGCGGCCGCCAGGGTTGCGTTGCCATTGCTGTCGACGCTCGCGATATTGGTCACCAGGGTTGCGCCGGCAGGTCCCGCGCCCGGAATCGAGACGGCCAGCCCGCGATCGCCGGGGAGCAGTGGCGCATCCGCCGGATTGAATTTGTATCCCGGTATGGTCAGCGCCGCCGATCCCGCCGCCAGCGAAACCGCGAGCGGGCCGCCATAGCCGCAGCGAAACTGCACCAGTACATTGCTGGGCACCATGCGCGTCGGCGGCCAGGGCCGCGCCCAGGCAGAGAGCAGGCGTCCCGGCTGCGTCTCACTGCCGCGCTCCAGTTGATAGCCATATTGCAGCCCACCATTCCCGTAGGTCGTGTCCAGCAGCAGATCCTGCACCGCGCCGAACGTGTCGACGTAGCGCACAAACTCGATCGACTGCACCGGCGGCTGCGGCAGATCGATCTGCGGATAGCCTCTCCAGTTGTAGCGCGAGGGCGTTCCGGGGAAACCATCGAGGCGCAGCAGCCAGGTCTGCGTGAGGAATGCTCGCCGGCAGTGGTTCTCGCAGGCGACGCGCGCGGCAACGATAAATCCGCGCAACTTGTCGGCGAGGATCTCACTGGCGAGCCGGTCAGAATCCTCGACGGGGCCGAAACCGAGCTGCAGTTTGACCTCGGCGAGCGTGACCGGCTCCGCGGCCGGTGGCGTGATGAGGACGAGGCTCATTTCAATTTCCTGCGTTTCGCGGCGGGCGGCGGTTGCAGCGGTTGGGGCTGCGCCTCAGCTGCAGGCGCAGGCTCAGCATACGGATCCTCGGCGCGGCCGGCGGCCAGCAGCGCCAGCCCGACATCCGAGGGAAATTCGCGGATCTGGCCCGCGTAGTAACCATCTAATTCGCGCAGAAACATGGGAAACTCCAGAGCCTGATTGTTTCGGGGAAAAGAAAGGCGGGGCAAGACTGCAGCCCCGCCTTTGCGCGGAAAATCACACACTTCAACTCCCGCGAGCTGCGTTAACTCGCGGGAACCTCCGTGAAATCCAGGTAGAGATATAACCCAACCAGCTTCTCGAAAAACTCGGCAGCAGCGGGGTTGGTGATCGTCAATTCGCATGCGCCTGATGGCGTCGAATTGGAAAAACTCTCGTTCTCAGGGGTGTGTTCGTCACCCTTGTAAACGGCGTATAGCTTTACGACCGTAGTGCCGTAGTTGTCTTTCAAAATCTGGCCCACACAGAACTTCGCTCGTACACGTTCCATCGTCCTTCTCCATTCCCGTCGTAATTCCCAAAAAGAAAGGCGGGGCAAAACTGCAGCCCCGCCTTTGCGCGGAAAATCAGGCCGTTGCCGTGGGGTTCTGGTCGCCGGCAAACCGCAGGCCGGAGAGGATTGCCACAGCACTGGCGATGCAAGAGTTGACGCCGTTGGCGAGTGCCAACTGCACATATTTCAGTCCGGCAGGCAGCGCGTCGGCATCGACCTCGATGACGTAGAAAATGCCGTCGTTGGGAGAGGGCACGAAACCCGCAGCGGGGACCGGCGTGCGCGTGGTGAGCACGTCGTTCGCGGCGCCGGCGGTCTCCTGCTTAAACACGTCGAACGGGATCGCCGTAGGATTGCTGCCGAGGTTGTCGGAGCAGGCGTTGAGGGTTACGGCGCCGGGCGCGGCTGCGCTGACGCCGATCTGCAGCAGAATGGAGGCATGGCCGGCCAGGGCCATGGAAAACGGCTGACCGGTTTTGCCGCCGGTGATATCGACCGGGGGCAGAACATTGACCACGTGCCCCGACTGGGCAACATAAAATCCCTTTGCGCTCATGGATCATTTTCCTTTCCGGGCCCGCAGGCCCAGGACGAAAGAGCTAGGGCGGTGCGAAGCAACCGCGCCGCCCTAGCGGTGGATTACGACAGGGCGACGAAGGGCGCCAGAGTGTTGGCGCCGTTCTTCGGCGTGAGGGGTTTTTTCCAGGCAGCCTGACCATCGAGGCGCGCCTTCCAGCGGAAAGCGGCCTGATCGGTGAGGAACTGCACGTGGATCGAGGTATCCATCTGCACGCCGCTGCGCCGCGCGAGATAGTACTGGCTGAGATCGGCCAGCACGATGTCGCCGCTGGTTCCGGAGGTAGCGGCATATTCCACCGGGATCACCGGACGGCCCATCATGACGCCATAGTTGGAGTTGTTGCCCCGCTCGCCGGGCGCAGTGTAGAGCAGCTCCACTGCCGTGCCCGAGCCGCGGGTGAGGTTCCAGAGCAGATCCTCAACATCCTGGTTGATAAACCAGCAGGCATTTTTCCGCGAGGGAGCCCAGCAGCGTTTCCACATGGCGAAAATATCGGTGTTGACCACCGTGCCGCCGGTAGTGCGGTTGAGTTTGAGCAGCGCGCCCGATTTGGTATAGCCAAGCGGCATGCCCGCGCCGGTGCCGTTGACAATCGCATCATCGATGCGGAAGGCGAACTCCAGCGGGACAACCTTGTCCACATACGAGGCGAACGCTGCAGCATCGGAGAGCTGCTCATCCGTCGCATACGTGATCGCGATGAGTTTTTTCGCGATGAACTCCATCTGGCGGAACTTGGGCTGCGAGGCGGTGTAGGGCTGCGATTCTCCCAGCCAGAACGACTGGATGCCGCCCCAGCGGCTGCCATCGGCGCGGCTGTCCTCGTCGACCGCATTGACCACCAGGCGATTACTCGTCGTCATCGGCTGGTCAAAGCAGCGCTGCGCCAATTCCGAGGCATCGTAGGCACGCTGCCAGACGCCGGGAGCGAACTCCGGAGCGATCAGGAAACCGCCCTCGGCGTCCACTGACTCGTTGCCACCCAACCCGGCGGCCATCAGCCGCGGATCGAGCTGCGCCCCCTTGCTGACCGAGTGCTGGCGCACTGCCTGCAGCTGCTCAGCGAGCGAGGCCCAGGGCCGTTTGCTGGCCTCGGGCGCGCTGACCTCGATAGCCGGCGAGTTGCGCTCGAGATCGAGCAGCGCCTCCTGCGAGGCGATCTTGCCCTGCAGGGTGGTGCACTCCGCGATCAGAGCATCGAACTCCTTCTGCTCATCCGCGGTGAGGATGCGATTCTCTTTTTCGGCCAGGGCATTCAGAGCGTTGGCTTTCGCACGCGCGTCTGCAAGCTGCTGCCGCAGTTTTTTCAACATTGCGTTCTCCTTTTAGGGTTGTGTCGGGTGGGACTGCTGTGCGCTGCGGCAGGCTGCCATCGGGCAGGTTTGCATGCGCGATGCGGGATGGCGTCGGCCTCCCCGGAAAATGTTTGGATCTGAGCGGTAAAGCAGGTCCTCGCTGCGCTCAGGATGACAAGGGCTTCACTTACAGGCCCGCGAGCAAAGCCTTGCGCCGCTGGGCTGCCTGCTGGATGCCGATCGCGCTGGGGCAATCGCAACCCTCGCAGTTACAATTCACGTGATCGCAATCGTCGCAGTCGTCATTGCTCTGGCAGGGCTCGCAGGGGCAGGTGCAATCGCCGTCCTCGGCATCTCCCTCGGGGCCTCCATCTGCCGACGCCAACGGCGCCTCCACTCCAAGCGCGGCGCGGGCCGCGGCCCCGCTGTTGCGGGTGACGCCATACTGGCCGAGCACGTCATCGAGCGTGGCGACGCGATCGGCGAGGCCCAGCGTCACCGCCTGCTGCGCGGGAAACACGCGTCCCTGGCCGAATTTGCCGGTCACCTCCGCCAGGCTGACGCCGCGGCCGCGCGCCACGGCTTTATCGAACATCGCGCCGGGGCTGTCGACCATCTCCTGCAGATGCTCCAGGGCAGCAGGCGTCAATGGCTGATACGAATTGCCCTCCGTTTTGTTTTCGCCGTGCTTTACGAAGGTCATCCGAATGCCCTCCTCATCGAGCCGTTTCGAGATGTCCTCATGCAAGATATAGACCCCGATGGAGCCGGTGAGCGACGACGGGCTGACCACCACCTCCGAGCAGGAGCAGGCGATCCAGTAGGCAGCGGAGGCCATCAACGAGTTGCTGACAGCGATAACTTTCTTGGTTTTGCGCGCCGCATAGATCTCGTCGGCCAGCTCAGGTACGCCGCTGATGGTGCCGCCGGGCGAATCGACGTCGAAAACAATAGCCCGGACATTGGGATCGTTGCGCGCCTGGCGGAACTGCGCCGTCAATTGCTCGGTCGAGCAGCCTCCGGAATATTCGCTCATGAGCGTGGCGCGCTGCACGATGGTGCCATAGATGGGAATGACCGCGACCGCGCCTTTGGCCGAGGCGCTGGCATTCTGCACCCTCGCCGCGCGCACCTGCTGCTCTGCGCGCAGCGTGGCCAGCTGGGCCTCGCCGGGGCCGCCGCCGGTCGCCTTCATCTCGAGGAATGCTGCGATCTCCTGCAGTTTCTCGGGCAGGATGGCCCAGGGCATGGCCGACAGGGCCGCGAGAATGCGCGTGTATGTTTTCATTGAATCACCCCTTGCACTGCAATGGTTGCGAGCCGGACCGGCTCATGGATCGCGACCTGATCGAGCCAGGCGGACGCGCGGACCCGATCGCCCGCGACGATAAACTCCTCGAGCCTGCCGGCGCGCTCCGCCATCTGGGAGCGAACCGCGGAGACGGTCTCCGCCGGCAGGCGCAGGACGTCGCAGATGAAACGCTCCTGCTCCGAATAAAACTCGGCAACCTCATAATCGTTGGCGTTGCGCTCCACCAGTTTTTTTGCGCCGTTGACCTCGCGGCGCACGCAGCGCGAGGCCGCGTCGCTGGCCAGCAACAGCAGCCGCGCAGAGGCCGGATCCTGCTGCGGATCCGCAGTGTCGGTGCTCCCAGGAGTGGCCGGTGCAGGCGCGGCCGGCGACTGCTGGATCTGGTCGAGCGGCAGCCAGTTCGACGGCCGCCAGTAGGTTTTTCCTTTGCCGCCGGGAATCGGATTCAGATCCTCCAGCTCGCGCACATCGTCCTGGCACATCCAGCCGTTCTCGACCGCGACTTTGTAGGCTGCATAGCGGCTGGCCGTATCGCCGCGCAGCAACGCGGCCATGGAGAATTTGGCGAAATAACGCGGATTCAGAATCAGGTCGCGCTGAATGGCCTGCTCCCACATGACCAGACGCGGCAAAATGCACTGCACGGCAAACATGATGTTGAACTGCTCGACGCTCGCATAGGTCGCGGTTTTTTCCGTCTCGCCGATGAGGTGCGGCGGCACGCCGAAGATGCTGCAGATCTCGATCCGGCTGAATTTGCGCGAGTCCAGGAGCTGGGCGTCGATGGGCTTGACGCCAAGCTCCTTAATGGTGAGCCCGAGCGGCAGCAGCGCGGTTTTGTGGCGATTCTCTCCGGTCTGCGAACGCTGCCAGCTCTCGCGGAAGCGCAGCTCGTCTTCCTTGGTTTTGAAATTGGTGTTCTCGATGACGGTGCCGGGCTTGGCATCGTTTTTTAGGAATCGCGCCGTGTAATCCTGCTGCGCCAGGGCCACGCCAAACGTATCGACCGCCATGGCGATCGTCGATTGGCCCGTCATGCCATCATCGGACCAGCCGCGCAGATGAAACACCTCGTCCTGCATCAGGTTGCGCGTCTGGTTGACTAGCGGATCGTTGTAGACATAGCGCAGGCGGCCGGAGGGCAGGAGTCGCTCGACGCGCACGCGATCGGGATGCAGCGGGATGAGCTGATCGACCGCGCCACGCGGGCCGGGCACGATCTCGGCATAGGCGTTGCCGCGCAGCTCGAAATGGCCCTGCATCATTTGCTTGAATTCGTAGGCGGTCTGCTGTGCATTGGGCTGCGAATAGAGCAGATCGTAGACGGGATGATGCACGACAACCTTTTTCCCATCGCCCGCCATGGAGGTGTAGAGGCGGCAGGGCATCATCGCTATATTTCGGCTGATGATGCTGACGCAGGCGTGCACGGCGGCGAGCCGCTTGGCGCTCTCGGGAGAGACGCGCATGCCGGTGGCGCTATCGTAGCCCAGCGGGCTGTACCAGTAGTCGTCCCAGGGCGCGGGCGTCCCGCTCGCGTCCGCGCGGAAACCGATGGCTCCGCGAGTGATGCTCTCAATCAGGCTCACTGATTACGCCCCCTGAAACGGGTTGCTCCATAGCCGAGGAAAAAAGAGGCTGCCGACACGAGCAGGCCGCCCACGACGAAGCCGAGCGGCGGCCAGGCCAGCCACAAGCCATACACAAAAACGCCCGCGCCGGCGATCACGCCCAGGTCACAGAGAAATTTGACGAGCTCCTTCATACCACTCCCACGTCGGTCGAGGTGTACGCGTTGACTGCGGAGGCCGCCATCCAGCGATTGATGGCGAGGATGATGGCCACAGCGCCATCGATTTTGCGTTCGATATTTTCCCGCACGGGATACCAGTTTTCGCGCAGGCTGACCCGGCAGATAGTGTTCGACACCATCCACGTCAGGAGTGGATTGCCGTCAAAATGGAATCGCCCGCTGAGAACAATTCCCTCAAACTCCTTCATCGCTGCCGAGGTGTTCTCCTCGCACTGTTTCAGCTCGGAGATCTCGACGCCCTGGTTCCAGTCATCGCGCACGCGCAGAAACTGGACCAGCGGCGCGGCGTGCAGCGGATCGAAGACGAGCTCGCGCAGCAGCAGCTGCTGCGCGTCGGCGGCCAGATCGTCGTTGACGTGCAGGTAATCGGTAATGTCGCCGGGCGTCTCGATCAGGAAGCCCTGCCTGGACCACTCGAGGAAATGCACATTCCTGGGATCGCGGATCTGCTGCTCGTTCAGGTAGTGCCGCGAAAAACAGTAGTAGTGATCCTCCCCATTGATGCGGCGTTGGAAAACGCGCACGCTCGAAACCGTGTCGCGCCGCGAGGCGAGATCGATAGCCTCAATGCAGGGCTCCGCCAGGAAGTCCTCGATCCGCAGCGTGGGATCCGCGCAGGCGTCCCATTTGACCATGTTCATCCAGGCCACCCGCTGGTTGACCCAGATGTTGAGGTTCTTTGTTTTGAATCCGTTCTGCCGCGCCGCCGACTGCGCGGCCTGGAACTGATCGGCCTCGATGATCTCCGGATTGACCGAGACCCCAAAATTCGGATTCGCCTGCAGCAGGGCTTTTTTCGATTTCCAGTCGATCCCCTTATCGACGGTGAAAATGATGGTGAAGAGCCGGTCATTGATGCGGCGGCCGGCGAGGACCTCCTGCGCCTCCAGGTGTTTGTTGTAGCAGGGCGATGCGGTGTTGCTGCCCGCCGTGGTGATCTCCAGCAGCAGCGGCTGCCGACGCGCCTGCATGCCGGTGCGCGCCCAATCGAGCAGCGCATCGGTTTTGTATTCGTGATACTCATCCGCAGTGACGCAATGCGGCGAGGGTCCATCTGCCGGTTTGCCCTTCAGCACCTTGAACGACGCGCCGCGCGACTGGATGACCAGGCTGGCGGCGTTGACCCAGATGCTGTACGCCTTGCGAAACTCCGGCGAGGCCTCGACCATCGCCCGCGCGGTGCGAAATACCTCGCCCGCCTGGTCGCGCGAGGCTGCGCCGGCAAAAACTTCCGCGCCGAACTCGCCATCGGCTGCGAAGCAATACAGCGCGAAAGCCGCGGCCAGCGTGGTCTTGCCGTTCTTACGCGCGACCTCGATGTAGGCTTCCGAGAAGCGCCGGAAGCCCTCCACGCGATCGACCCAGCCGAAGATCGAGCAGCCGATGAAGATCTGCCACGGCTCGAGCTGGATCAGCTCGCCATGCGAAGCATTGCCGCGGAAATCGTCCTTGATATGCGGCAGCGCCTCGACGAATCGGCAGAGGCGATTCGCTTTGGTCTCGTCGAAACGCCAGCGATAACTTTTCCGGCGGCTGCGCTTCAGGTCATCGAGATGACGTTTGCAGGCCTGCCGCACCTCCGTGCAGGCCAGGATTTTTTTGCGCACGACATCGCGCGCATATCGCTCGGCGCGCTCCGCGTAGGTGAGGCTATTGGATGCTGGCCTCCTCGGCGGCAAGCTCCTCGAATACGTTACTGTGGCCGCTGCGCTCACTGGTGCCTGCTGCGCCTGCACCTACAGCGCTGGGCGCGATGTTGACCTTGCTGCGATCGGCCGGATTCATCCCCATTTTCCCCAGCAGCTCGGCCAGGCGGTTGAAGTCGCCGATTTTGGCATTCGGGTTGGTGCGAATGCGATAGTAGAGGCGGCATGCGAGCTCCAGATGCGCGCGATCGGCCGAGGTCAGCACACCTGCGGGCGCCTGCGACACCAGCTCGTGCCAGATGGCCAGCAGCCTGGATCCGCTATAGCCGTCAGGATCAAAGCAAGCAGGCGGCGGCCCCAGCGGGCCATCGGGTTTGGGCTCATTCGCCCTGGCCGCACGACGCTCCGGATGTTTCTCGAAGCTGCCAGAACGCTCATGCTCGGCGGTAGATTTTCGCGGACGGCCCATTGTGTTTTCCTGAGACGCATCGCGCCATGTTTTCCCGTCGGACGCCTGCTGCGAGGCGGTCCTATGGGCATTTCTGCGTGACGAGTGACAAATCTATAGAGGTGATTGACTATGGCCTAACGGTGCTCGGTTTGACCCTAAAATCGTGATTTTGGAGACGCACGTTTGCTATGCCAATCGGTCTAAGCTGGCCGGCTTCCCAGAGATTTTGCCCCCCCCACCCTCGCCCCACACGCCGACCGTAACCCCTTGTTATCCATGCATTTACCGACGATGGCCAAAGCCGCCGTCCTCCATCGCAGTCTTGCGTGAGTGGCACCGATGGCACAGCGGCTGCCAGTTGCTGCTATCCCAGAAGAGCCGCATATCCCCGCGATGCGGAATGATGTGATCCACGCAGCTGGCTGCCACCTCCACCTCCCCATGCTCCCCCACGCACAGCGGATGCGCCGCCAGATACGCCTTGCTGACCCGCTGCCAGCGCGCACCATAGCCACGCTGCGCCGCAGTGGGACGCTGATCCTCGCCCCGCCCCCGCGCCCGGCATGGCTCGCAGTAGCCATAGCTAACCAGACGCCCACACCCTCCAGGGCACGGCCGCTTGGCCGCAAACGGCACTACTCCACCGCCGCAATTGCATCGTGGATCTGCGCCGCGAACGCGTCCAGCGAATGAAACACCGGAGCACTGCGCACCGTGATCGTCAGCGCCGGAGCCACATACGCATAATGCACGCGCGCGCCATAGCCGCAGATGTCGCCCTCCGTGCCCTCCAGCCGAAATCCCCTGGCCGCCATCGCCTCGCGAATCCGCTCCAGCCGATCCGGCGTGACATCAAACGTCAATACCTGCATTACGCTCTCCCCTCATCCAGCGCTGGCAGAATGTCGTGGATGGCGGAGTTGATCTCGCGCGTCTCCCGTATCGACCGCTCCCACCACGCGCCCTTGATCGTCTGCACCTGGGCGTCCTGCATAGCGGGAAACCTCGTGCGGATCGCGCTGTCCATCCGCGCATCCATCCTCATGCTGTGCAGTATCCGCGTATCCATCCTGATCGGACTCATCCCCATATCCCCGCCCCCTTATGGCCACATCTCATTGCGCGCAATCTCCAGCAGGATCAGCAGCACCTGCTCGATCTCGCGCGTGTCGTGCAGCGCCTCAATGACCCGCGGCGCATACCGCGCAAACAATTGCCGCTCCGCCGCGGCCTTCGGGCTGTAATCGCGTGTGGCAGCTCGCGCCATATCTGCCCTCGCAGGATCGCCGCAAAAAAACGGGAGCCGCTTTCGACGGCTCCCAACTCACCTTGACTACTCACTCCTCCGTGGTTGAGCCACGGGGACCCAATAGAGCCGCGCTACATCCCCAGCGCGTGCTGCTCCGCAGCAAATGCCGCATAGGTTGTTCCCTGCGTCACCGCTGCCCGTTCCAGAATTCCATGATCGAGATAGCGATCGATCTCGGCCAACTTCACCGCACGACTCGCGGCATTGGCCTGGATCACCCGCTTCGGCTCGACCTGCTGGATGAATCCGTCGATCACGACCAGCACCGCATTCAGGCTCCCCAGCATCGCCAGTGCCTGCTGCTGCGCCGCCTGAGCCTTAATGCCGAACGCCCGCAGCGCCTGCGTGTTCTGCGTCAGCAGATTGTTGATCGCGCTCTCGATGCGAGCCAGCAGGCTGGCATTCGGATTCGCCAGATAGGCGCGAATATCCGACTGCAGCAACGGCAGCGCCGCATCCACCGCGGCCACTGCAATCCCCACGGGAATCGCGATCGCCGGATCGAGCGCCGCCACCACCGGCCCAACCGAATCCGCCAGCGCCACCGCCTGCGGGATCTCATCCGCGATTTTCGTGAGCACGTCGTTTACCTGGGCGTTCGTGCAGCCCACGGATCCTACCGTGACAAACGTCGCACTCAACAACAGCGCGATCGCTGCCCAGCCCTGCAGCCTGCGTTGCAGATTCCAAATCATCGCCATTCCTCTCGCCCTGCTCGATTTTTTACCGCGCGGCCCGTCCTACTTCGCATCCCGCTGCAGCACTCCCAGCAGCACGCGGCCCAGCCCGGCGACCACCGCGCTCCACAGCGCCATTTTCTGCGGCACCACCGGCGACGATACTGTCGCCAGATACGTGCCTGCTACGGTTACAGTTGATAAAATCCCCGCCAGCGTCGTCAGCGGATTCGCCAGCAGATGCGACAGCGCATCGCTCAACGTCGTGCGTAAATTGCCCATGCGTTCCCCCTTGTTTTTAGAGCGCCATTTCGCCCCTGCGAGCGCCATTTCGCTTGTCATCCTGAGCGCCATTTCGCTTGTCATCCTGAGCGAAGCGAAGGACCTGCTTTATGCCGGCATCGCCGTGGTGTCGTAATATCTGCGGCAATCAGCGATGTACCTGTCCGGAACCAGGCGGTCGCGCCAATCGCCGGAGTTATATGCATCGGCGATCGCCTCCACCGTGGGCGCGTGCTGCCCGCGCAGAATGCGCGTGTTGAGAAACGAGGCCGTCTCCATCGCGCAGCGCCCCAGGCGGACGAAATCCTCCGGAGTGGTGAACGGCGAGCAATTCACGAGCAGGATCTGCCACGGCCCGAACGAGCAATGCGCATCGTGTCCAAACTCGCGCGTCAGCTCGACCACGCGCGGATTCTGCGAGTAGCGCCCGGTGCAATACGCCTGCTCATGGCGCGGCGTGCAGTTGGCTCCGAAACTACTCTCGCAGCCGCTCAGCGCCCACAGCAGCCGGGGGCCATCGATTCCCATCGGCAGCCAGAGCTTTGCGCCCCAGACGCGGCAGACCTCCGCGACCTGCTCCGGTAGATAGCTCATCCCCGCACCCGCGTGTGCAGTTGCGACTCCATCACCGAGAGCCGCTCGCCGTGATGGTTCAGCACGTCGTCATGCCGTTCGAGTTTGAGCTGGATGCGATCGAAATGCGCATCGTGGCCCGTGATCCGGTTGTCGTGCTCGTCGACTTTGCCGACGAGCTTGCCATAGAGGTAGATGTGCCCCGAAACGGTAAACAGCAGTAACGCCACTCCCACCAACGCCGAGATCATGGCCCAGTTCACGAGCATCGATCCTCCCGGACTGCAATGGCTGCCTACTGACTGGATTCCTGCGATTCAGCGGCAATAACGCCGCTGGCATGCGGGACACAACTTTTCGCCCGACCGGACATCCTCGGGCACGGGCCGATAAAAATAATTGGGGCAGCGCTCGCACATTTTGCGCTCCACCCGCATGGCGTCGCGCGGAAACATCTGCGCCCGCCCGGAATAATCGATGTCGACGTGACCCCCGCCACCGTTGCCTAGCATCCGCGTGCCCCCTTCGGACTCACCCGCACTGCGCGGCGATCGCCGATCACCGGCCACAGCTCCACCTTGGCGCGCACCCGCTCGATGCTGTCCTCCATCGGCAGCGGATGGCCCATCAGGTCGCGCCGCATCGCGCGCAGCTTGCGGCGGTCTTCGCGCAGATGCGCGGTGCGCGAGGCGCCCGCCTCGCCGGCATTTTTGCGGCTCTCCCCTGCACTGATTGAGGTACTCGATGGTTGCGACGGCTGATCGTCGTCGAACTGTTTCGGCGGCGCCTGGATCGGCTGGTAGCCGACGAGCTCACCGCGCTCATCGACCACGTGGCACAAACGCCCCTGCTCCACACCACGCTCCCCTTCGACCAGGCTGATGATGCGAGCCCGGCGCCAGCCTAGCGTAGTAATGGCGGAATAGAGATAGAACGATGTGCTGCGTGTACGCTCGCTGCGCGATTTCGGCATAGTGCACGATTCGCGAAGCGCCATCCGTGGGCGTTTCAGCCTGAACGCAACAACACCGGCGCGAGGCCGGTGGAGGAATGCTGCGTTAGCTGCTTTTCGTTACTGCGGGGCGAAACGATTGTATATGGAAACAGTGCCGCGACCTGGTACTACTGCACCTATCGCGGGCCGAGCTCTTCGGGAGAGCAACGCTGCTTGCGCAGATCGATTCGTGACGAATCATTTCAGGAGTCCAAGCATTTTGTCAAGCAAATGTTTGGAATTTTACACAGCCCCCTGTCTCCCGTGCGCGGCAACGCAACCAGCAACTCCAGCGGCAGCGCCTCGCGCAGCTCGCGCACCCGCCGCACCATGGTGCGCAGGCTCACCCCATGCATCCAGGCCAGCTCGCCCTGGGTGTAGCCCATCGCCATCTGGTAGAGCAGCTCGCGCTGGCCGGAGCTGAGCGACCGCCCCAGATAGCGCTCCAGGTCAATCGCAGCCAGCGCCCTGCCCGAATAGCGCGGATCCGCGCGATGCGTCAGGTACGCCTCCACCGTCAGCACTTCGCCCTCTCGCGCTCGAGAGCGGCGACCGCGGCTGCGATCACTGCCTCCAGCCGGCGCACATCCGGCGCGATCGCAGGATCGAGCGTTGACCGGATCGGATGGCGATCGGCATCCAGCAGGCAACTGCACTCCAATGTCGACTGCAGATCTGCGCGGAGAATCTCGATACAGACCGCCAGCACCCGCACCAACTCAGCTTGCTCTTTCATCGTGCCCTCCCTCTCTCATCCCGCGCGTTCCACGGCCGCAAACGATCTGCCGCCGCGCGGCTCCGTGCACATCATTCCCGAGCGATAGCCGCTGTTGCCGAATCGCTGCTCCATCTCGTAGGCCTGCTGCACCCGCTGGCTCTCCTCCGCGGGCAGCGCCTCGGGAACCGCCAGCACGCCCCGCCGCAACGTCGCCACCACGCGCCAGTTCATCTCCAGCACCCCACCCGCGCGCCCTGCTGGCGGCGCAGCTCCTCGAGATCGAGCGGCCAGCTCTCAGGCTGCAGCCAGTGTCCCTGGCGAAAAAATTTCACCGGGCCCCACACGTAGGCGCGCAGCGTGCCCAACTGCTGGTACTCGAGCCAGGCGGCAATCATGCGCTCCGCAATCTCTCCGGCCGCGCCGGCACCGGCCTCCATCTGCTGCACGAGCACCGCCAGCAGCACCCGCTCCATCCGGCGATCCCTGACCATGCCGCAACCCCGCATCGCCTGCTCCACCGCCGCCCGCCTGTCATCCCGCTTGTCATCCTGAGCGCCACATGGCTTGTCATCCTGAGCTCCACATGACTTGTCATCCTGAGCTCCACATGGCTTGTCATCCTGAGCGAAGCGAAGGACCTGCTCGTCTTCCACCGCGACCTCCGTCTGCTCTGCGAGATCCCCTTCCCGCGGGGAAGGGGTAGGGGTTGGGATTGTAGTTTTGTTGTTTTGTGTCTTGTTATCTAATGCGTGTCCTGCAGGAGCGACAGACGCGCCGCTCAGAGCGACAGATCTGTCGCTCCGTGCATCCGCCGCACTGTCGCTCTGAGCGACAGACGCCGTTTTGCTCCGCTTGCGTTGCGCACTGCGCAGCAGTGTGGCCACCTGCTCGCGCAGCCTCCCGCTGACATCCTCCGGAAGCGCATACGCCGCCCGCTGCCGCACAAACACTCCGCCTAGGTCGATGGTGAGCAGTTTCAGATCGGCCAGCAGATAGCGTCCGCAGGCCCGCGGCCCTCGCCCCCGCGTGCGCACCATGCCCAGGTGCAACAGCACCTGCAGCGCCCGCGAGACGCTGTCCTTGCTCATGCAAGCCAGCTCGGCCAGCTCGCGCAGCGAGGCGTCGACCTCGGCCCCATAGCTCACGCGGGTCATCGTGCTCCAGACCAGCGTCGCATCGCGCCCGATGATGGGCAGATACACGTCATAGAGTTCGTTCTCCTGCCAGGCGTGGCCGGGTTTGCGCACCGTCCGCGTCCCTGGCCCCTCGTTCTCTAGCCCCTCGTTCTCTAGCCCCACTGCTCTGCCCTTTCCACCGCTACGCTATGCCCGGCCCTGAACCCTGTGCCCCGTCTACTCTCCGCGCTTCTCCGCCTCTGGCGCGACGCTACCGCATCGCGCGCAGATCTCGGCGCATACCGGCTCGTAACTGCCATCAGGTCGTCATCGAACGGACTTGCAGGGATAGAACACCGTGCTCTATCTGGGTTCATCGTGCGTGACGTCTCTGCCCCGCATTTCCATCGTTATCGTCTTTTTCATCTCTCCCCTTCCTGCACCGCGGCGCCTGCTACGCCGACCGGTACGCCATTCTGCGCGACAAACATCAGGATTTTGCCGTATTCCTCGATCTGCTCTGGCGTGTAGCCGTTTTCCTCGCCGATCTCGCGGTAGTTCTCCAGCCAGTGCTCGACGGTGTGTATCAGGCAGCCGATTGCAACCTTCCCGAGGCTGTGCTGATTAACGAGGTGCATCGTGCCCTGCACGGCGAGCGGCGATTGGTGGAATATGGCCCGTTCACCGATGATTGCCCTGCCGGCGATGCTCGTCTCGTTGCCGATGCGTGCATGGTTGCCGATGCGCGTCAGGGGCCCAATGCTCACGCCGTCGCCGAGGCTCGCCCCGTCGCCAATGCTCACCCCCTCGCCAACCACGTTCAGCCCGCCAATGCGTACATGGTCGCCGATGCATACGCGGTTGCCGATGCGTGTCTCGTTGCCAATGCTCAGCCCGTCGCCGAGGCTCACCCCGTCGCCAATGTCTCCCCAGCCGCCAATGCTCGTTTCGTTACCGATTCTCACTTCGTCACCGAGGCTCACGGAGATTCCGAAATGCGCACCATGGCCGATTTTCACCTCGTCACCGTCTGGTAATACCCGCCAGCCGTATTCATCGACGGGGAGAGCAAACAGCTCCTCGTTTGTCAGGATGTTTCCATTCCTCAGCAAAATGCTCATCTCTCCCGTCCCTCTGCGCGCTGCCTCGCGCGCAATTGTGACTGCCGTTGATACATATTCGCGTAGAGCTGGCGCACGTCGTCGGGCAGCGCGAGAAACTTGGCCGCGCCGCCGAACGAATGCAGGAACCTCTGCGTCACTCCGTAGCGCGCGTAGATCTCGGCGCATACCGATCGCCTGGGCCGCCGCATCTATCCCCGCCTCCAGCTGCACAGCATGCAGCGCTGCCCGTCGTCGCCGATCTCGTCGATCTTCCAAAACTTGCTGGCGTGCAGGAAGATCCGCCCGCGCACCGGGGTATACCAGTCGCGGTTCTCCACCGGCTTGCCATGCAGGATCGCCCACCACCATGGAGCGCGCACGCTCAACGCCTTCATCGCTCGCCCTCCGCGATGCAACCAGGGGATGCCTTCCGCTTCACAGGATTCCAGCCAGCAATGACTGCCCACCAGTAGTGGGTTTCGCACAGGGGAAATCCGTCACCGGAGCGACTATCGGCAACAGCGGCGCGCCCACAATTAAAGCATTTATCTCTGTCCTTCTCTTTGTTCCGATCGTCTACCATTTCATCCTTCTCCGCGGGGGTTCTGGCGCTGGATGGGGAGCAGTGTGTTGCCCGCTGGACGAACTCGGCCACTTTGAAGCCCATCTTGTTCCAGCGATAGGCAAAGCGAATACGCGCCATTTCCACCATCTGCTCGAATGTAAAATCGCCCTCCGCAAAGTAGTTACTGTTGCAAGCTCCGCGAGAGTCTACGCTTCGATCCCAGAAGCTCAGTGCGGTCCATCCACCCCTGTGATGAACTAACGCGACGCCTTGCGGAGCCTCTTCCTTTCTGCGGTAGCCACCTTCATGTTTGCTCCCGAATGTGCCATCGCTCCACGGCTGGAGGCTGCCGTCTATATCGCCCTCACTCCAAGGGAAGTTGCCGCGCCGAGCTCCATAAACACCGTCCCCGCGCTCGCCAACAAGATAATGCCCCGCCCTATCCCACGGTCCGAAATAAAGCATTCTTGGTTCTGCCATTTCCGCTCCTTTCGCTCCCCAGCCAGTTATCGTGGGGCTTCCCGCATTTGCATCGCTCACTCACTTCGCCCTCCGGTTCCGCGCTGCTTGGCGCGGGCTTCTGCCTTGGCTCTCTGCAAGCGGTCGATATCAGCCGCGATCAGTGCGGCAGCTTTGACGCGGTTGCGCACCGGATCGGTTGAGGGCTTCCACCACTTCGCATCCCACGGCCAGCACGCTGGGATGCACGATAAATCAACGTCCGCATACCTCTCCTGTAATACGGCAATTCCCGCGTATGCCTGTGCAGCGTTGGTCAGGCTGGGAGACCAATGCTCTTCGTCGTCGTGCTCGGAGGTAAATCCCTCAACCTCTATCTGGCGTCGGCGCTCTGCTGCTATTAGCCCTATCGCGGATGCGCTTGAGTTCGCGGCACGGGCGGCGAGGAGTTCTCGGGCCATCTCCTCGATGTCGTGCAGTTCCGATAGGCCTGTTGGCGGCTCCATCACATATGCGCAGAAATACGCATACAAGCCGCGTGGCAATGGGATATTCGCTCTGTCCAGAAACGAGATTGCCGTTTGGCTCAGCCTCGTGTACTCTTCCAGCTTCTTGTTATCGATCATTTCCCCCGCTCCCCTACGCGCTGCTGCTTGGCGCGCAATTGTTGGTACATCCCTGCGTAGAGCTGGCGCACGTCCTCGGGCAGCGCGAGAAACCGGGCCGCGCCGCCGAAGGCATGCAAGAACCGCTGCGTCACGCCATAGCGCGCATAGATCTCGGCGCATACCGATCGCCTGGGCCGCCGCATCTATCCCCGCCTCCAGCTGCACAGCATGCAGCGCTGCCCGTCGTCGCCGATGCCCCGATCCCCACAGAGCGCGCAGGGCTGGCGATGCCGGTCCTCATAGACGCCGAGGCCGCCCATCACCGCCAGCAGCAGCGCCAGCAGCGATAAAAAGAACCACACCGTATGCGTCATGATTCATCCCCCAGATCGTCGTCGTACTCGTCATCGCTATCTGGCTCGAAGCTGGCATCATCCCCGGATGCAATCTGTTTGCCTTGGGGAAACGATATGATGGCAATCTCGCGCGGCGCATTCTCCTCGAGCGCTTCACGGGCTACTGCCTCCGTACAGGGATTGAGCGCATAGATCGCGCTTGGTCCAACCAGGCGAGTGCGCCCAGGGACTGCCGACTTCGTCACGATCGCTCCGGCTGGCACTAGGACATCTCCCGCCCAGCTCGCCCGCTTCATCACAACTTCCCGCTCGGGGAGTTCGGGCACATCGATCTGCAAGAGGGCTGCACCTCCGAAATATTGCGTGGTGACGAATCCGACTTCCTTCTGATGGCCGAATAATTCGACTACGGCCCATCCTTCGAACTTCGCACTTTGCGTATCACTCATTTCCGTTCTCCTCGATTGATTGGGATCACCCCTTGCCGCCTTTCCCGGTCGACTTCCGGGCGGCCCAGCGCTTCTTCTGCACCGCGGCGATCCGTTTCTTCGCGGCAGCCGTCAGCCCCTTCTTTTGCTGTGGCGCCTTTGCCTTTGCCTTCGCCTTCGCGGGTTCCGCGGGCTCCGGCTGCACCTTGCCGGCGGATTCCGCGCGGATCCGCTTTACATCGAGGCTCAAACATCCGGCGAGCTTCTCCAGGTCCTCCGGCTTGGAGTGCAGAGCATATTCATTCACCGCCAGCTCCCCGGCGTGGGCGGCCAGAAGAGCCACGCGCAGCCGCTCCGTCGGCGCCAGCCCGGCCATGCCCTCACGCAGCTGCCTCGTTCCGCCCCAGCCGAAGATGTCCGCCGGCCAGCCCAGCGCCTCGGCGACCTTTACCCCATACTGGCCAGGCCCGCGGCCGATCGCATACAGGCAGACCTCGAGATTCAGATCCGACGCGTAGAGCGCAACCAGCGGCGCCTGGGCCACGGCGGCAAACAGAGCCATGCGATATTTTTTCTCTGCATTCACCTTTTCGAGCAGCTTCTTGCGCTCGGCCTTCGCCTTCTCCGGATCTTTCGCCGGTCCTGTATAGTGACTCTGCCCCTTGTGCTTCTTGCATTTTTCGTCGCGGCAGATCTGCACAGCATGCCCGGCCCGGCGACCACTGATCCAGATCGCCTCCTCCTGCGACGAGCAGGGAAGATTCTGTTTTTCGATGAGCACCACGGAATAGTCCGGGATCGCGCCGGTCGCCGAACTGTAGCCATCGCTGAGCTGCAGCAGGGGCCGTTTCTCCAGCTCGGCATTGTCGAGCTCGTGACGGATCCAGGCACGCACTTTGCCGCTGAAACAATCGCCATCGGTGCACGTGTCCTGGGCGACGTCCTCGAACAGCAGCGCCGCATTCGTGCTGCGCCGCGGGCATACCGTGCAGGCCATCGGCGCCCAATCCAGCCCGAGCGGGAAAGGGGCATCGCTCAACACGCGCAGCGTCCTCTCGGCGATTCGCGAGCGGAGCTCCGAGAGCGACCAGCGCGTCGGCCGCCAGGCCGTCACACCGCGATCTGCATTCCACTGCTCCACGCATCCCGGACGGTTGCAGACCGTCCGCTCCGCATTTGCCCAGGAACATGGCGCGCCATCCACCTCGCATGCCCCGCACGCATTTTCCTCCGTGCAATCGCAATATCTGCAGACGCCGGCCTCCGCAAATTCCTCAGCCTCATCGTCCTCGTCGTCATCATCCGTATCGCGAGGGTTGAATCCCACGTCCAGCCAATCGAGCATGCGCTGCTGCTGCTCCGGGCTCAGGCGCGCCAGCTCCAGCGCGTGGCCCACGTCGATTGCGCCCGCCGCGAGCGCCTCGCGCACCGGCGCGATCGCATCCAACAACTTCAGCCGGCGGCCGACGAAGCTCGCCGACTCGAGCGGCGGCAGATCCTCGCGCTGCAGGTTGCTGACAATGCCCAGCTCGCGCGCCTCCGCGTCCGCCATCTCGCGCACGATGCACGGGCAGCTCGCTTTGCCCGCGAGCCGCGATGCGGCATGCCTCCGTTGACCCGCCACGATCTCGTAGGCGTCGACGCCGATCGGGCGTACCAACAGCGGCTCCTGCACACCATGCGCCGCGATCGATGCAGCCAGATCCCTGAGCGCAGCCTGGTCGATCGTTCGCCGCGCCTCCTGTGCAGAAACCGATAACTGCTCGAGCGGGATCTCGCGCACCACCGTGCTCCCGTCCGGGTTGTTTTTGGCGGTCGTTGCCGCCGTGCGATTTTTTCCGTTCCGTATCCGCGCAACCTGCTCCATCACGATTCCTCGATTCTGTGAAATTTCCTGCTGAGCCCAACCTCTCTACACTGCCGATCTCCGTGGATCATCGCGAGCGCAGGCAGCACGCAGCGCCCGCGCTTTTTGCAATAGCGGCAACGCTCTCCACACGAAATCCGCCATCGCCTCATCCATCTCGATCGAGACCGTCTCCGGCAATGGATCGGCCGCGACGCCCGGCTTCTCAGGAGCCATGCCGACGAGCTGCGGCGGCAGCTCGAATATCTCGCAGATCTCGGACTGGCTGAGTTTGCATGCGTCGCATAGCTGGGCCTCGCTCTGGCTGAGTTTGATTGGATCGCATAGCTGAGCCTCTGACCGGCCGCTGGCGGGCGCCTTGATGGCGACCGGCGCGACCTTCGCCGCCCTCTTCGCTGGCGTCCGGGGCCGGGCGGTTGCGGCCTGGATGCCGGCCGCTCTGCGGATGGTGCCGACCGAGACCGCGCTGATGTTGAACTTGCGGCCGAGGTCCGCATGGGAGATTGCGCTCGATTCGGCGAGGATCGCGTCTTTCACAATTTCCGGGATCCGGCCGCTCGGCTTTCTGTCTGCCTTCATTGCTGGGAGCTCCTTTCGTTTTTGCTGCACAACTTCCGGGGACGGCGCCGGCATGGGCTCCGGCTCGAAACTGCCTGCGAGATCCGCGGGTGTCCGCGAGATGACGGGAGCAGGAGCAGAGATGGGTCTGCCAAATACATCCACGTCCTCGACCGCCACGCGCCGGCGCACGCGATCGTACGAGCAGGGCTCCCCATCCGCGCAATCCAGGCAGAGCGGCTCCTCGTCGACAAAAATCTGTGCCGGGCAGAGATGCCCGCGGCGGCTGCATTCGATGCATGCGGTATTGCGATCCGGACGGCTCAATCGTTTCCCCTTCAGCATGTAGAGATCTCATCTGTACTGCTGAGCGCGCGGTGTTTCATGCGGGGTATCCCAGCCCTGACCGGAGATCTCCTCCGGCACCATGCCGCGCGCCCAACCCTCAGGCAACCGCCATCACGCGATAACCGGAACCTCTGGCAAATTCTGTTCGAAATACTTTTTGATCGCGTGCTTCGTTTCGAGCGGCCACTTGGCATCGATCTCGAAGAGCGCAATCTGCGGCAGCGAGTCCTTCACGCCTTTCATGCGCAGCAAGAATTTCGATTCGACTGGATGTGCATCGCGGAAGGTTCTCCAGGGAATCAGCGGCACTCCGTCGGCCGGAAGCGCGATCGAGGCGCGGGTGACCGTTCCTGACTTGATCTGCACCTCCTGCGAGATCCCGTCATCCAAAACCAGCACCGCATCTCCGCTGCCTACGCTGGAGCAGAGCTGCTGCACCTTCACCGCCTCGTCGTTAAAGAGGAAGCTGGCGCGGAACTTAATCAGGAAATCTTCCGGCTGCTCATACTTGCCGAACACGAAGGGCGTCTCCTGACGATGCGACGCACGAGCCCACAGATGGCGGCGGCCAAAATCATCCGCCTCCAGCGAGAGCAGATCGACAGTCAGAGGATCGACGATGTGCAATGCGGTGCGGTGAGTTTTAATCGAGTCCAGATCGCCATGCACAATATCGACCAGCGCGCCCAGGGTGCTGACCTGCAGGCTGGGCTTGGTGAATTGCGGCGCCAGTTGCAGCACGGGCTTGTCCAACGTGCCATCGGCCTTGAGCGCGTAGGGCTGCCCGTCGACAACCTGCACCGCCGATTTCTGTTTCGTCATGCGATCGAGCATGCCGTTGATAAACCTGTCCATTTCTTCCCACATCGCGTTTCTCTCCTCGAATGAAATTGCGTGATTGGTTTTAGCGCTGCACTCCGGCGCCGTCGAAGTTGATTATGGCCGGAACCTCCTTGGGCTTCGGCGCGCTCCAGAGCGGCATCTGGCGCGGGTCCGCAGTGAACGCGAGCATGCCCCCGTCCTCCCCCTTCCCCATAAAGCACTTCGCTTTATGCGTCTCGATCGGCGCCAGCTTGGAGCTGACCTTGAATGGCGCCAGCTTGGAGCTGACCTTGAATTCGGTTTCGATGGTGACGCGATCGGAATGCGGTTTGAGCACCAGCTGCAGCGTTACCGCCCGCGTCGCCGTGGCCGGGGTATTGAGATCTGCGATGTTCTCGAGCGCCTTGCGGAACTCGATATCGAAACCCTCGATCATCGCGCCGTCATTGATATTCCCGATGTTGATCGGGATCATCTCGTCTGCCACTTCTCTCCTCCTTCACACCTGAGCAGGCAACATTTGCGCGGCGGAGCTGGCCCGCCTGGGGAGCCTGGTATCAGCCGATGTTTTAGCCCACCCGCAGCCCGCCGCACAGTTCCCGCACGTCTCGCAGTCGTGCAGGAAACTCAAACTATCCCTCGGAGAACTGCGGCATCCGAGGGCACACAGCCCGCCGCATCGGGATGTCAAAACGAGTGCGGGAACCAGCGGTGCAGGCCCCAGGACAGCAGCATCCAGGCGCCCGCGATGCAGAGCGTGCCGATCGCCGCGCAGATCATGGCCGCGGGCAGCATCCTGCCGTCCATGCCGCTGTCGTCCTCATCGGCGGCGATGCGGGGCAGCGAGCCCAGCAGGCTATCGGTGCGCTCGGCAATGCGCTTCCTCTCCGCGTAGCGCGCCTCCATCTCCGCCTGCAGCTGGCAGCAGCTCGCGCAGTAATCGGTCGCGTCCCAGGTCGCCATCTCGCAGCCAGGACAGATATGCAATGTGCTATCGGGAAAATGCAGGATCGGTTCGCTCATCTCTAATTCCCCCTCCCCGCATCGATTGCGAGAGACATCGCCGGCAAAGCGACCATCACGACAAACAGAAACGTCCAGAGTCCGCCCATTTACGCCACCCGGCCTTTCCGGCTCCGCTTCCGCTTGCCCTGGATGAGCGCATGCACCTCCGCCGGCGTCCGCCTGCGCTTGATGTCGCGCGCCGCCTGGTTCCGCGCGGCCAGCTCGCGCTCGCGGGCACGGATGCAGCCCGGCGCGGTGCAGCAGTTGCGCTGCGTGTTGACCCAATAGGGGCCCTCCTGGCGGTGCCAGCTGCAGGGCGACTCCTCGGAGCAGGAGCAGAACCGGCAGGTGCCGGGCTCCGCCAACAATTCGCCAAAATATTTCATCCCCTACCTCCTTTGGGTTCGAGCGACCTGGCGTACTCCTCCAGTGCCTCCGTCGCGACGCCGGCGCAGGCATTCACGCAGGCGACGATCCGCCGCATATAGCGCGCCTCCTCGGAGAACTCCTCCAGCGTCGAGCCGTACGGATCGACCACTACTACGCCGCGGCCGTCCAGAATCTGGCCGGTGGTGTCCGATGCGAGATCCATATCCATTCGCCAGGGCTCGTGGCAGTGCAGTGTCGTGGTCGCGGTCATTGCGCTCCCCCAAACTGGAACCACGCGCGGATTGTCTCGGCAGAAAGCGAGGGCCGCGGCTCCTCAACCGCGGCCTCACTGGATGGCGCTTTCGCGGATTCTCCTTTCGTCGGGGTTATTGGGGTAGATATTGGGGCAGAAACAGACGGGGTTTGCAGGTGCTCGAGCGAGCGCAGCACGCGCCCCACGCGGCAGACCCGCGCGTGAGCCAGGGGCAGATGCGGATTCGCAGCGCGACACTCGGAGCAGAGGCGCATGCCATAGCGGTCGCGGGTAAAGCTCGCCTCCGCCAGGTCTCGGGCGGCAAAGAGGAGCGTTCCCAGCTCCCCCTGCAGCTCCGACCAGCTCGGGGCCGTCTGGACGGATTCGCGACGGGGAACCCGATGCGCCCTAAACTCGTCGTCGGGTCGCTCGCGCTGAACGCGATGAAGAACAGCCCATGCATCTGCACGGGTCATTATGCCTTCGGGTGTAGGGACGTCTTCGTATTGGAGTTCGCTACCAACCCATTGCTGAGTACAGCGCTGGATGACCCACTCTGGCGCACGGTTGGCACACGCGCGGCAGAGCCCGTGGTCGATATCGGATCCGCCGCAGATTCGGCAGGTCAATGTATGCGATGTTTGCCCGGAATTGGGCGTGGCTGGCTGGGACTGAGACTGGGACGACTGGATGCTGCGAGATCCATCCATGACGGCGCTCTCCATTTTGGCTGGGCGGAGAGCGGCCGCGGGCGGGGTCGACCTACGGAATCGCCGTTGACCTACGGGACGGTGCCCGTAGTTCAAGGCTCGATGGCCCCCACATATCGGGGGTCACGCCGTGAGATCTACAACCTGTTGGGTTTCAATTCGGTGTGGTGGCGGTGGACAGAATCGAACTGTCGACCTACGGGTTATGAGTCCGTCGCTCTAACCATCTGAGCTACACCGCCAACTCTGGAGGGAACACAGCCGCGATGCGGCCAAGCCCAATGATACCAGCCCTTCCACCTGACTCCAAGCTCTCTGGCCCTCGCACCGCATAAGTTTCCGGCAAACCATACAGAAAATCGCATCCGTCTGTTGAAATCCAGCGGCTGAAGAGCGCTCGCCTTCCCCTCCGCACGGCTACGCCCTAAACTATTTTGCAATGCCCAACAGCACAAAGATCCTCGCCGTCATTCCCGCGCGACTCGCTTCCACCCGCCTTCCCCGCAAAGTCCTGCGGACCATCGCCGGAGCTCCCATGATCCAGTGGGTCTACAACGCCGCCCGTGCCTGCAGCCAGCTCGACGACGTGGTAATCGCCACCGACTCCGAGGAGGTGCTGGCGCTTGCCCGGCAGCGCGGATGGTCGGCGACGCTCACCTCCCCGGCCTGTGCAAGCGGCAGCGATCGCGTCTACGAAGTCTCCCGCAGGATCCCCGCTGCGATCTACGTCAATATCCAGGGTGACGAGCCCCTGCTCCGCCCCGAGCATCTCGATGCCCTGCTGCGTCCCCTCGCCCGCGCCGAAGTTCAGGTTTCCACCCTGTCCACTCCCTGCAAGCCGGAAGAGGTCCACAACCCCAACGCCGTCAAAGTCGTTACGTCACCCGATGGCCGCGCGCTTTACTTCTCCCGGGCTACCATCCCTTATGACCGGGACGGCGCCGGCAACGCTCCGTATCAAAAACACCTTGGCCTCTACGCCTATCGCAGCGACGCGCTCCAGCGCTTTGCCCAGTTGCCCCCCAGCCAATTGGAAACAATCGAGCGGCTGGAGCAGCTTCGTTTTCTCGAAAACGGCATAGACGTCTTCGTAGAGAGCACTCCCTACGACACGATCGGAGTCGATACCGAAGACGATCTTCTCGCCGTTGAAGCGCTGCTAAGCTCGGCGCGCTCCTGAGCCGGACCGGAAATCGCAATTTCTGCATCATTTCTCGCCGTCCTGCCATCTATTCGTTATAACAACTATCGTCGATCCATCCGATTTCGGCGAGGTTGCAAATCGCGGCTATTACCGCAGGAGATCTCATGGCCAAACTTCTTGTCATCGAATCCAGCCCACGCAGTGAATCCGTCTCCAGTCAGTTGACGACGACTTATGTCCAGCAATGGCGGGAAAAGAATTCCGGCGGCACCGTCAAGCGCCACAACGTCGCGCTCCAGCCCCCTCCTCCTGTAACCGAAGCATGGATCAACGCCGCCTACACCCCGCCCGACGCGCGGACCGCGGATCAGCAGGAATTGCTGGCACCTTCGGACGGCTACGTGCAGGATCTGATCGATGCCGACACCATCATCCTCGGAGCGCCGATGTGGAACTTCAGCATCTCCGCTCCTCTCAAGGCTTGGATTGACCAGGTAGTTCGCGTGGGAAGGACCTTCAACTACACGTCCGAAGGCCCCAAGGGACTGCTCGATTCCTCGAAGAAGGTCATAGTGGTCGCAGCCCGCGGCGGCGCCTACAGCGGCGACTCGGCGTATGCCTCCCTTGACTTCCAGGAGCCCTATCTTCGCATGATCCTCGGCTTCATCGGCCTGACCAATGTGAAGTTCGTCTATGCCGAGAACCTCAGCCGCGGTGGAGAAGCTGCCGCGCTCGGCATCAAGTCCGGCGAAGAAGCTCTCCTGCAGTTGGTTTAACCCTCAGCGTGTCAAGAGGTTGTACCGCGGGCTCTCTCCTTGGGAGAGCCCGCAAATTTTACGCTACGGCCGCACTAGCGGTTCAAACTCCAGTTCCAGCCCCTCATCCCCAGGCAAAATCGTTATCCGAAGATCTTCGAGCGACCGGATGATCCAATCTGCCGCTGCCAGGCTCTCCATGGAGTGAGAGAAGGTTGTCGCCAGCACCTTGCAACCGGCGGCATGGCCAGCGTTGGTACCGGAGGGCGCATCCTCGATCACCACACACTCTTCCGGCTTCAGCCCCAGCAACTCCGCACCCCTCAGATACGGCTCAGGGTTCGGCTTCCCCTGCTTCACCATATCCGCTGTGACCAGCTTTCTCGGCACCGGAATCCCTGCATGCCCCATGCGGACACGCGCCAGTCTCTCTGTCGCCGAGGTAACCACCGTCCAATACTTCTCCGGCAAGCCCTTGAGAATACGAACGACTCCCGGCAGGATGGAGATCCCCTCGTTGTCTGCGACTTCGATGTCCTCGATCACTTTCAGTTCTGCCTGATCGTCAAGATCGGGACGCAGCCTGCGGATGGTCTCAATCGCGCGACAGCCGTGCGCCGTGCGGATAGCAAGGTCCCTGTCCACACCGTGCATTGCGGCCCACTTGGTCCAGCTCCGCTCTACCGATCCGAGCGAACTCACCAGCACGCCATCCATGTCAAAGAGAAGTCCGCGAGTCTTCCACCTCATCGGGCCGTCCCGGCAGCCGCCGGATCGCTGGTCAACGCAAATTCGCGAGCAGCCTCCAGCAGCGTCTTCACCGACTCCTTCGAGCAGGATTCCGAATAGATCCGCAGCAGCGGCTCGGTTCCCGAGGCACGCAGCAGCAGCCACGTCTCGGCAGCATTCTTTTTCGTTTTGGCTTCAGGATTGTCGAGGAAGAACTTGATCCCGTCCATCGTCTCCACTCGCAGCACCGGCATTCCGGCAAACTCCTTGACGCCGGCGTTGGCGCGGGCAATGGCCGCCTGCTTCAGATCCTCGCGGATATGCAGATCGATGCGTCCATACTGATGTTCGCCATACTCCTCCTGCAGGCTTGCCACCAGTTCTCCCAGCGTCTTTCCCTCTTCCGCCATCACGTTGGCAAGCAGCAGCGAATTCAACAGGCCATCGCGTTCCGGCAGGTGACGCTTGATGCCGATGCCGCCGGACTCCTCGCCGCCTATCAGAATGTCCTTTTCGAGCATCAGGTCGCAGATGTACTTGAAGCCGATACCGTGCTCGTGCAGCGTCCGCCCATATTTCCGGCAGATACGATCGATCATGCTCGTGGTATTAAAGGCGCGCGTCACGTCTCCCGGCCACTTGCGGCGTTCGATCATCCAGCGCAGCAACACACAATAAATCTTGTGCGGATCGACAAAGTTGCCATGCTCATCCACTGCGCCGATGCGGTCCGCATCGCCATCCGTCGCCATTCCCGCCTGGCACTTCTGCTCCACCACCAGGTCCTGCAGCGCGCGGATGTGCGGCTCGATAGGCTCCGGGTTAATGCCGGGAAACAGTGGATTCACCTCGGCGCGAATCTCTACGAAATCCACCCCAATCGAGCGGAAGATATCCGCCAGCACTCCGCGCCCCGTTCCATACATGCAATCGATGCCGAACTTCAGGCCGGATTTCGCGATGCAGTCGAGATCGGCAAATTTGCGGATCGCGGCAACGTAGGGCGTCTGCAGATCCACTTCACGAATCGCCGCCGGCTGCTCCGCCTTCGGCAGCGGCTCCCCCAGAAAGGATTCGATCTCCGCAATAATCGAGGGTCTCCCCGATCCGCCATAGGATGCCTTGTACTTCACGCCATTCCACTGGAAAGGGTTGTGACTGGAGGTGATCATCACGCCGCCGGCGCAGCCCCGCTCCTTCACGGCAAAGGAGAGAGCAGGTGTAGGCGTGTAGCGGTCGGCCAGAATCACTGGAATCCCCGCCGACGCCAGCACCTCGGCCAACGCCATCGCAAACTGCCTGGAGCAGAAGCGCGTGTCATACCCGACCGCTACGCCCTTCTGCGGATCTTCCTTGCGAAGGATATAATTTGCGATGGCCTCAGCCACCACCCGCACATTGGCGTAGGTAAAATCATCGGCGATGATTGCCCGCCAACCATCCGTACCAAAGTGAATCGAAGTTGTATTTGTCATTCTTTCGTCCGGTTGGGGTTACAAGACTGTGTTTCCGGCCACAAGCATCGCTCGTTCCGGTGGATCCGCCGCAACCGAGTCCGCATAAGGACTCAGCAGAGTGGAGTCTATATCAGTTCCTTGCGGCCGGAGGCTTCCAGCTCCTTGACGACCTTGCCTACCTCTTGCGAGTGGTCGCGGTCGGAGATGAGCAGAGCGTCCTCCGTCTCCACCACCACCAGATCCTGAACGCCGACCAGCGCAACAAACTTCTTGGGACTGTAGACGTAGTTGCCCTTTGCCTCAAGGCTTACGTGATCCAGGCACTCGGCAACGTTGCTGTGCTCGTCGCCCCGGCTGCGGACGTTGAGCTGGTACTCGTAGAGAGAGGCCCAGGAACCAAGATCGCTCCAGCCGAACTCGGCGGGCAGGCAATACAGGTTGGACTTGTGCTCCCCTTTGGCAGAGCGGGGCTCGAGGATCGCATAGTCCACGCTGATGTTTTCGCAATGAGGATAGAGTTCCTTGAAGACCTGCTTGAACTCCGGAGTGCCAAACGACGCCGCGATCTCCTCCAGCATCGGAGCGGACTCCGACAGGTGCTCCCGCACGGCATTGGCCAGCGTTGCCGCGCTCCACAGGAACATTCCGCTGTTCCAGTGATAGTTTCCGGCGGCGACAAACTCCTCCGCCCGGGCATGGTTCGGCTTCTCCGTAAAGCGCCGTACCCTGAACACGCCATCGCTCAGTGGGCTGCCGGTTTCGATGTAGCCATATCCGGTCTCGGGGCGCGTGGGCGAAATGCCGATCACCACCATGTTTTCGCCCGCCGCTGCCAGCGCGATTCCCTTCTCCAGCGTCTTCAGAAATCGTGGCTCATCGGCAATGACATGATCCGACGGAAAGATCCCGATGATCGCATTCGGATTCTCCCGCTCGATCAGGAACGCCGCCAAACCCGCTGCCGGTGCGGTATTCCGTGGCGCTGGCTCACAAATCACCTGCTGCGGCGGAACGCCTGCCAGTTGCTCGGCGATAGTCTCCGCCATCAGATCATTGGTGAATACCCAGACGTCAGAGCACTCCGCCAACGGTCGCAGCCTCTCCACCGTCTGCTGGATCATGGTTCGATCGCCATCGAGCGCCAGCACCTGCTTGGCATGCGCCTTTCGGCTGCGGGGCCAGAAGCGGGTGCCGCTGCCGCCAGCCAGAATAATCGGTCGAAAATCCATTTCCTCAGGCATTCCCACTCCTATCCGCTGGAACAATTCCGCTCTTGCGAAAATTGCTCCAGCGGATTCTAAACGATCCTCTGTGCAGATAGATTGACCGCCAGGCAGTGAACAGCGGACACGAAGGAATTCCGGCGCTGCGCGGAAAAGCACTCACCCGCACTCAGCCCAGTTTGGAGAAAAACTCCTTCATACGCTTCAGGCCTTCGTCCACATCCTCGTGAGACGCCGCATAGGACAGGCGAATGTGCTCGCGAGTGCCGAATGCCTCTCCCGGCACGGTCACCACATGCGCCTCATTCAGCAGCCGTGTCGCCAGCTCCGTTGCGGTCGCAGCGCCTGGCTTGCCCAGGAATGCAGAGATATTCGGGTAAACATAGAACGCGCCTTCCGGCACCGTGCAGGTTACGCCGGGAATCTCCGCAAGCCGCGCCAGAACCTGGTCGCGCAGCTTGATGTATTCCGCACGCATCTCGGCAACACACTGCTGCGACCCATTCAGCGCCGCAATCGAGGCCTTCTGCACAATCGAAGTGGCCGACGACGTGGACTGACTCTGCAGCTTGCTCATCGCCGCGATGATTGGCTTGGGGCCCAGTGCGAAACCGGCGCGCCAGCCCGTCATGGCGTAGGTCTTGGAGAGAGAGCCCAGCACAATCACGTGCTCCTTCGCCGCGAGATACGAGCCGCCGCTCACCGGCGCACCCTTGAAGTTCAGATAGACATAGCACTCATCGAGCAGCAGATAGATTCCCCGCTCATGCGCCATATGCACAATCCGCTCAAGATCCTCCGCGGATACAACCGACCCTGCGGGATTCGATGGCGAATTGAGGATGATCGCCTTGGTGCGCGGCGTGATCGCCTTCTCAATGGCATCTGCCGTAATACGGAAGTTCTCCCTCTCCTCCGTCTTCAGGTAGACAACCTTCCCGCCTGCATACTGGATGATGTCCTTGAACGACACCCAGTAGGGGACCGGGAGAATGACCTCGTCCCCGTGATCGATCAGCACCTGAATCACGTTGAAGAGGGCCAGCTTGCCGCCCGTCGTGAAGACGGCCTCGTCAATCGCGTAGTCGGAACCGAAGTCCGTGGCGTGGCGCTGCACGATAGCCTTGCGAAGGTCGGGAATGCCCGGGACCGCGGTGTAACGCGTGAAGTTGGCTTCAATCGCGGCTATCGCGGCGTCTTTAATGTGGCGGGGTGTGGCGAAGTGCGGCTCACCGGCTCCAAAATCCACCAGGTTAATACCCTGGGAGCGAAGCTTAGCGGCTTCCGCGGTTACGGCCATTGTTGCAGAGACTTCAATACGGCCGATACGGTCGGCAAAGAGCTTGGAGGCTGTCGGTACTGTCATGCTTACTATCTTGTCAGAGTTATGGCCTTTCAGGAAACAGCAGTACCCATAGTTTTGCCGGAATATTTCGAACGGGAGTGTCCCAGATCACACACCCCCTGCCTGCTAACCGTATTTCGCCGCAATGTTTTCCCTTATTGGCGTAAAGGTAAAGGATGAGGGATGATGCCGTTCCATCGAAGTTACTGCTAAACGATTCGCGGAAAAGAATGGCTCCCGCTGCACACCCCAGGGGCTAGCCCTTGGTAGGCTTGACCTTCATCAGCGCGAGCCGCCGGTTCATACGGGCGATTACCGAGTCTGGAACCAGTCCCTCCACGGAACCGCCCAGGCGAAAGACCCCCTTCACCAGCCGCGAGCTGACATAGGAGAATTCGCCGGAGGTCATCAGGAACACGGTCTCCAGCTCGGGAGCGAGCCGACGGTTCATCAACGCCATCTGAAATTCATACTCGTAATCGCTGATAGCCCGGATGCCCCGGACGACCACCGCAGCTCCCAATTGACGGGCAAAATCCACCATCAGGCCGTCGTAGGTCGTCACCGTCACGTTTCCAAAGTGAGCAACGCCCTCGGTCAGCATCTCCACCCGCTCGGGCACGGTAAAGAGCGGCTGCTTTTCATCGTTTTTCAGGATGGCGACCACGAGATGGTCAAACATCTTGGCCGCACGCGCGATCAGGTCCAGATGGCCGTTGGTCATCGGGTCGAAGGTACCGGGGTAGATGGCTTTCACGTGGCTCAAGACAAGAAAGAGTTTATACGATAGGCGTGCGCCAGCCGAAACCTGGATAAAAATCCGGGGAATTCTGCTCGCGAAAGATGACAGGGAACGAGGCGCAGCTTCTTCGCCGCGCCTCTTTCATTGCATACTCTACCGCTTGCTGCTCTTCACGACCTCGGTTGCCGCCGCGGCCGCGTTCGCCGGAACGGGCGGCACCTCGGCACCAGGCAGATTGGCAATGCCAAGTTTCTGCCGCAGCGCCGTCTCGATGCGGTTAAAGGTGTCGCGATTCTCCTTGAGGTACTGCCGCACATTTTCGCGTCCCTGGCCGATCCGCTCCCCGGAGAAGCTGAACCACGCACCCGACTTCTCCACAATGTTGTTCAGCACTGCCTGGTCCAGCACATCCCCTTCCCGCGAGATGCCCTCGCCGTAAAGGATGTCGAACTCGGCCTCGCGGAAAGGCGCGGCCACCTTGTTCTTGACAATCTTTACCCGGGTGCGCGAGCCGGAGACCACGTCCCCCTCCTTGACGGCCGCAATACGGCGGATATCGATGCGCACCGAAGCATAAAACTTCAGCGCGCGGCCACCGGTGGTCGTCTCGGGATTGCCGAACATAACACCAATCTTCTCGCGAATCTGGTTAATAAAAATCAGGCTGGTGCGCGACTTCGACACCGTGCCGGTCAGCTTGCGAAGCGCCTGCGACATCAGCCGCGCCTGCAGGCCCATGTGGGAGTCGCCCATCTCGCCGTCCAGTTCCGCCTTCGGCACCAGGGCAGCCACCGAATCCACCACCAGCACATCGATAGCGCCCGAGCGCACCAGCGCCTCGGTAATCTCCAGAGCCTGCTCGCCGTAGTCCGGCTGCGAGATCAGCAGGTTGTCGATATCCACTCCCAGCTTGCGCGCATATGCCGGATCGAGCGCGTGCTCGGCGTCCACAAATGCAGCCAGGCCGCCGGCCTTCTGAGCCTCGGCGATAATCTGCAGCGTAATCGTGGTCTTGCCCGAAGATTCCGGTCCGAAGATCTCAATCACGCGGCCGCGCGGCACGCCGCCAACGCCAAGCGCGGCGTCAAACGAGATCGAACCGGTAGGGATGACCGAAATCGGCACAATCGCCTCTTTGCTGCCGAGGCGCATGATGGAGCCTTTGCCAAACTGCTTTTCAATCTGCGAGAGGGCGAGTTCTACCGCGCGGGAACGATCGTCTGCCAATTCTGTCTCCAATTCAAAGACCGCCTGCCATCTTTGCGAGCGGACGCACACCGCCCGCCTACATGCTATACAAGCCCGAGGTGAAGGCCAGTCGAATGGGCGGCGCGATTTTCAGAGATTCTAACACTGCCGCAGCAATGGCGAACAAAAATCGAAAATAAAAGCGATTCGCTCTCGATTCCTGCCGCATCCCGCCTAAAACCCGCCCGGACGCGCCTCGGCCACCCCAAAGCTCCGCTCCAGAGCCAGCCCGGCACGCCCCAGCGTCCCTTCTTCAAACAGCCTCCCGATCAGCGTGATCCCATGCGGCACCCGCCGCGGCGGCGAAAACTTTGGTAACGACTTCCCCGCCTCCGGAGCCCAATCGCTGCGCGCCTCCGACACCTCCACAAAACCGGCGGGCAGCGTCAGCGACGGGTGGCCGGTGAAATTGGTGATCGTCAGCATCTCATCGCGCAGAGACGGAACCAGCAGCAGATCCACCTGCGAGAAAACCCGCGCCATCTCCTCGGCTACCTTGCGCCGCAGCCGGTCGGCCTGCACAAAATCCACGGCAGAGAGAAAACGCGACTGCCGGAAGGTATTGGGCCACGCGTCTGGTAACTGAACCCGCAACTCATTCACCGCGTGACTCAGCGTCAGGTCCTCAAATGCCGCCGCTGATTCGGCGAAAAGAATGATTTCCAGCGAACCATAGGGCCAGTTCGGAATCGTCATCTCCACCGGAACCATGCCCAGCTTCTTCACCGTCTCCAGCGCTGCGCGGTCCACCTCTGTCGCCGGGCTCTCCTTCATCCAGCCGGGGAAATATCCCACGCGCAATCCCCGGACCCCGGCGCCGGCATCGTAGTCCAACCTGCTCGGCACGGAGTTCGCATCTCCCGCATCCACGCCGGAGATGGCCTGGAGCACCAACATTGCGTCTTCCACGCTGCGCGTCATCGGACCCAGCTTGTCCAGCGACCAGCACAGCGTCATTGCGCCGGTTCGCGGCACCCTGCCGTAGGTGGGCCGCAGCCCGGTAACGCCACAGCGCATGCTGGGACTCACAATACTGCCCAGTGTCTCGCTGCCGATGGAAAATCCCACCAGTCCCGCTGCCGTTGCTGCACCCGGACCCGCGCTCGATCCGGACGATCCCTCTTCCCGCAGCCACGGATTCATCGTCTGCCCGCCGAACCACACATCGTTCAGCGCCAACGCGCCCATGCTCAACTTGGCCACGAGCACCGCGCCTGCCGCATTCAGGCGCTCGACCACCGCCGCATCCTTCGTGGGCACCCGGTCGCGGAAGGGCTCGGCGCCATACGTCGTTCGGATGCCCGCCGTATCCAGCAGGTCTTTTCCGCCCCATGGAATGCCGTGCAGTGCCCCGCGATATCGGCCCGCTGCAATCTCCTCATCGGCCTTCTTCGCCTGCGCCAACGCCAGCTCGCGCGTCAGCGTGATCACGCAGCGCAACTCGGGATCGAACTTCTCCAGCCGCTCCAGGTAGATCTGCGTCAGTCGTGTCGAGGTGATCCGGCGTTGCTCCACCCAGCGTGAAAGGCGGGTGACGGGTGCGTAGGCAATGTCCGCGTCCTTTGCCGGGAGCGGTCCCGGATCGGTCCGGCTGCGGAGAAACACCGCTTTCGGCAAATCTTTGGCTGCGTCTTCCGCCGGAAGCGGCATCTTCCCCGGCAATACAGGATCCCAGCGCGACCCGGGAGCCACGGATGATTCCAATGCCACTCTGCGAGGCCCCGTGCGGCGCTCGTAGATGGGTGCCATGGCGCTACGCCAGTTCTGGGCTGCTGTGATCCGTTCCGATGCGCTAAGCTCCACCTCGACCAATTTCTCGGCCTCAGCGAAGGTAGCGGGAGATACCTCCGGCCCGGCCTCAGGCGCAGTGCCGGAGGCCGGTGCGGGCGAGGCATCCGGCTGTTGCGCATGGCCGCGGGATGCGACCGCCGCTCCCAGAAGACCAACCGAGGTTTGCGCGAGGAATTGCCGCCGGGACTTTGCCATGCTCCCCCTGATGAAGACTGGATTGACTCCCTTTAGCGCTTCAGCAAATCAACCGGGGCGTGGATGTCCTCAATCCGAAAGTACTTCGCCAGCGTGGGGTGCTGTTGCGCGACCGCCTGATACATCTCCCAGGCCACCCGCCGATAGGAAAAATGCCCTTGTGGCGTCGACCTTAACTCCGCGATATACACCGCCTCGGCGAAGTCCATCTTGAAGAGCGCGCGGTTGCGCGTGCCCAGGGGCAATACATACGTCGCCGCCTGTGCCGCCTCGGGAGCCTCGGAATGGGCAATCTTCGCGTAGGCCGCATGGGCGCCGGACATCGCCGCTTCAAAGGGTCGGCGCAACCCCGCCTCCGTCACGCTATCCGGCGTTTCAAATCCGTGCGCGCTGGTAAACGGCTGCAGGATCTGCGTGCACTTGCGATGCCGGTGCATGTCCCGGAAGCCGCCGATATCCATCAGGATGTCGAAGCGCAGGGACTGGCCGGAGGAAAATTCGCGCAGCAGCTCGTCATGCCTGCCGCGGCGCCGCAATCCCATATCGACAATCTCTTCCTGTTGGGCGGCGGTCAACGCCGCAACGCGCTCGCGCACCTGGCGGTAGGGATAATGGCAAACCCCATAGAGCAGAGTCGTGGCCAGCTCCACCTCCAGCGACTCCGTCGGCTCCACCAGATCCACCACCGGAGCCACCGCGATCGGCTCCTTCTTCATCAGGGCGGCCGCCGCCTCGGCAAGGTCGCGCCGGGTATCGATGGCGTAGTTGTTCGGCGCGGCATACTTCACCAGGGTCGGCGAAGTCTTCATCTCCCGCAGCAACAGGTCTGCCGTCTTTGCTCCCAGGGCGGGATCGAGCCGGGCGATCTCCGCCTGCAGCGCGGCGCACGGCTCATGCTGCACATTCCAGGCAGCTCCGGCGGCAGCCTCTTTCAGCTTCGCGCCCAACTCGCGAATCTCCGCCGCGGGATGCGACAGCAGCCGGGAAATCTGGCCCTCCAGCGTGCGGGCATTCACAATCTGCCCCAGAGACGTATTGGTTGCCAGCGGCAACAGGTAGCGCGCCACGTCAAAGGCCCGGGCCCGCAGCGTACGCTCAAATGCGTCCTGCTTCATCTCCTCCGGCCGGGGTGTCTTCTCCCGCAGAAAGACGAACATGGACTCCGCCGTCGCATGGTACTCGCGGAAGAGCGCGCCTATCGTCTCCTTGTAAAGCTGCCGCGACTGGTCAGCATCGCCAAACTCCGGCAGATACCACCCGCTCTTCGAGAAGTTCTGATAGCGCGTCGAGCGCTCCTGCCCGTCCCAGCGCTGCTCATCCACCAGAACAATGGCGGCGGCCAGCGATAGCCTCTCAATGGCAAAAGCCACGTGGGCCAGGTCCGCAATCGAGCGATGGCCATACTGGAAGTAGAACGTGTTCAGAAACTGCTCCGCACGCTGGCTGCTGATCTCGCGCAGCGAGTCCTTCATGGAGAGCGCCGAGCGCGAATACTTCGCCATGGCATACGCCAGCACCTCGGGATCTGCGCCCAATACGGCGAATACTTCAGTCTGATTCCGAGCCTCGGCTGCCGGGTCTGCAGCGGGGAGAGGGGCGTGAGTAGTGGTTTCTGTTTCTGCCATGATCGCAATCAGAATACGGCATACCGCCCAGGATTTCTCCTTGCATCCCTGTGGAAGATCGGCGGCGGACGCGGTAAGCTACATAGGGCCTGTTGACCCCCATCCAGACAGCGACGCCCTGCGACAGGGTTCAACCGGCTTCAGAGACCCTTCCCAGGAATCCGCTGCTTTGGATCGCAACCCTGCCGGCTTGGCTGTTCGTCTCTCTTGTTCGTCTCTATTCGGTAAACGTGGCGTTGTAAACCTGGCGTTATGAGCAGCCCAAACAGACACGACCCAGCGGATATCCTCACAAAGACCAGCCATCGAACCTGGCCGCCCCCATCTGGGCCATGGACGATGAGCCAGCGCTGGAACGATCTGCTGTTTGCTCACTGGCCAGTGCCCCCCGAGCAGCTTGCTCCCCTCATTCCGCCGCAGTTGGTGGTGGACACCTACGACGGAGAGGCATGGGTGGGCGTAGTCCCCTTCTGGATCGACCGCATCGAGCTTCGCGGAATGCCGCAGGTCCCCGGAATCGACCACTTTCCGGAGCTGAACCTGAGAACCTATGTGCGCGAGCGCGACACGAATTCCTATGGAGTCTTCTTCTTCTCGCTCGACGCCGCAAACGCCCTCGCTGTCGCCATGGCACGCGCTCTCTTTCACCTGCCCTATTACTGGGCGCGCATCAAGATCGAGCCGCAGGAAGACCGCAGCTTCCTCTACAAGAGCGAGCGATTGCTCTCTCCCCATCCGGTGCGATTCCAGGCCAGATATCGAGGACTGGGGCCCACCCTGCCACAAAGCTGCCCCGGCACCATCGAGTATTTCCTCACCGAGCGATACTGTCTCTACACAACAAATCGCCACGGCGAACTGCTGCGCGGCAACATTCACCACAGCACATGGCTTCTTGAAAAAGCCGAGGCGGAGATCCGAATCAACGATCTGCCTGCCGCTCACGGCATCCGCCTGCCCGATACCGCTCCTCTCCTCCACTACTCGCGCGAAATGGCGGTCTACATCTGGACGCTGGAGCTGGCCTATGCCATGGCGGCCGGCGCCCGCGCTCCGCTCTCGGCAGCCGAACCTCTATAATTCCTCCTCAGGAGAACTGGCAGAACATGGCATCACTGGAAGGGAAAACCGCCCTCATCACCGGAGCGTCCCAGGGCATCGGCCGCGCCTGTGCGCTGCAATTGGCAAAGACAGGAGCCCGCATCGCTCTGGCGGCGCGCAACCAGGCAAAGCTCGAAGAGGTCGCCGCGGAGATCGCCGCCGCGGGCGGCACCGCCGGGATCTTTCCCCTGGACATCGCCAGCGAAGAGTCCATTAAATCCACCGCCAAAGCGGTGATCGCGCAGTTTGGAGCGGTGGAGATTCTGGTGAACAACGCCGGCATCACCCGCGATGGCCTGATGATGCGCATGAAGCGCAGCGATTGGGACGACGTCCTCAACACGAACCTCACCGGAACCTTCCTGCTCACCCAGGCCGTCATGAGCTCGATGCTCAAGGCCCGCTGGGGAAGGATCATTAACATTTCCAGTGTGGTGGCGCGCAGCGGACAGGCAGGACAGACGAACTACGCCGCCAGCAAAGCCGGATTGATCGGTCTTACCCGGTCGATCGCCCGCGAACTGGCCTCACGCAGCATTACCGTCAACGCCGTTGCCCCGGGATACATTGAAACCGCCATGACCGCTGTGCTCGACGACAAGCAGCGCGAAGCCATGATGTCCCAGATTCCCCTGGGACGCGCCGGCACCGACGCCGATATCGCCCACGCCGTCGCCTTCCTTGCCTCACCGGAAGCGGGATATATCACCGGCCACGTCCTCGACGTGAACGGCGGCATGTACATGGCCTAGGCGCTTCGGATAAAGCAGATAATCCGGTTGAAATGAAGGCATCGAAAACACTTCAAGGTCCATCTAGTAGGTATAGTGTTTGACGCCAAACTCCTATGCAGCCATAGGAGGCCGTGAAGAGCTGGCTCAGAAGATATCGTGAAATCTTTTAGACCATACTTTGACGCGATGGGATCCAATATCTTCTTCTATGGCGAGAACCCAGGAAACAGTCAGGTAGCGAAGTTAGTCAACAATATGATTCTGGGTATCCCCGTGAACGCTGTGGCTGAAGGGTTGAAATTATCGAATTACTACAAGTTACCTCAAGAAGAGCTATTCAACCTCTTAAAAGTGAGTACAGGTGATAGCTGGGTAGTTAGAAATTGGAAAGATGTTTCAGAATGGACAGCAGAAACTGCCTTGTCTGTTTTACTGAAAGACCTAAAAGCGACTTACAACGAAGGGCTTCAACACAATGTAGCTTTACCCTTCAATGCCCTATCCTCCACACAGTTATTTAATTCCATGGGAAAAGAAAAACCCGAAGCTAAATAACTGGATAAGTCAGTGTTTTGTCCCACTGTAATAGTGTTTCGATATCCACCATTAGGCGCTGGATATTGCATTTGAAGGTCTTCGAAATATCCCCCAGGATTTGCCACGCGGCGTGGTCCCGAAACCATTTGTGGTTGGCCGGGATGGTAATCCACGGGCTTCTTTCGTGCTGCACCGGGAAAGCATAGCGTCGAACCCTCCCATATACTCGTCCCAAAGTTCAGGGTCTGCGTAATCGCTCCCACTGATTTTTCCAATGCTTCGCCGGATCATCCGCGACCAAAAATTCTGAAACAAAACTTCCTCATGTTTCCTTCCTGCATGCCGATGTAAGGAGGAAAGGTCCCCGCATGCTACAGATCGCCCCCGCAAGAGACGATTCCACCATCAGTGTCTCCGAACTGCCACAGCACCGCTTTTTTGCGCGTCAACCGATTCTCGACCGGAACAGGAAGATCTTTGGCTACGAGTTTCTCTTTCGGTCCAGCATGCAGAACAAGTTTCCCTATGCATCTCCTACTGAGTCGGACTATGCAACACGCCTCATGGTGGATAATTCCATCCTCTATAACTTTGAGTCCCTCGCGGGTCGAGGCAAAGCCTTTCTCAATTGCACCCGGGAGGCTCTGACCCAGGGATTCGTGACCCTGCTGCCTCCCCAATCCACCGTCCTGGAGGTTCTCGAGGGTGTCGAACCCGACAACGAGGTCGTGGATGCCTGCCGCTCTTTGCGCAGCCAGGGGTATCAAATCTCGCTGGATGACTTTATCCCGCGTCCGGGCATGGAACGTCTCCTGCCCTACGCCGACTACATCAAATTTGATTTTCGGCTGTGCAATGCTGCGCAGCGCGCCGAAATCCGCCAGTTTGTGAAGGGCTCCAAATCTCTTCTCGTCGCTGAGAAAGTCGAGGACGAGGAGGCGTTTCGACTGGCTCTTGAAGAGGGCTTCGACCTCTTTCAAGGCTACTTTTTTTGTCAGCCCTCTGTTTTTTCTCGCAAAAAAGTCAGCTCGCAGCGCCTCCGGCACCTCAAGTTATTGACAGCGGTCAGCCGGTCGCCTTTTAACTGGCACGAGATCGAGTCCATCGTGCGCAAGGACGCCTCTCTCTGCTATCGCCTGCTGCGCCTGGTCAACGCTGGCCACTACATGGTGCGCAGTGAGATTTCCTCGATCCAGACAGCGCTGGTCACGGTTGGAGAAGATCGCTTCCGCAAGCTGCTCACCCTCGCCGTTACCTCCCAACTCGATAACGATCCGTCCTCGGAACTCACGCGGCTGGCCCTGCAACGGGCACGCTTTTGCGAGATGGCCGCTCCCTACCTGCAACAGGACCCGAACGAACAATATCTCTTCGGATTGCTCTCGCTGTTTCCTGCATTCATGGGGATCTCTATGCAGCAGGCGATCACTCAGCTCCCGCTGCGCCCGCCCGTCAAGGCAGCTCTGTTGGGCGAGCCCAACGAAATCAGCTTTGCGCTCCGCTGCCTGCATCGCTACGAATCCGGCGAGTGGAATATTTTGCCGGAAGACACTGCTAACCTCGCCCTCAACATGGATACATTAGACATTCTTTACCAGCACTCCCTGTGCTGGGCCGAGAACAGCACCTCCTCGGCCGCTCAATAGCTGCTATGGCCATATAGCCATATTGAGGAGCTGCTGCGAGTTAGAGATAACCCGCCCCGGTGACCCCGCGTCCGGGAACTGCGCAGCCCGTTAACCCTGCATCTAATTTCTCTATCGGCATCAGGGCGCAGGGTAAGGCATACTGTGCTTCGTAATTTCCGCGATTTCTCCTGGACGAAAGGACTACCGTGAGACGAATCCTGACTTTGCTGATCCTGTTATCCGCTGCGTTCGCCTCGGCTGCAAATCCCGAGCCGCAGCGCGTCTCCTTCCCCAGCGGCAACGACACAGCACAGGGCCTGCTGTATTTGCCCACGGGCGCCGGACCGCATCCCGCATTGGTCGTCATTCATGAGTGGTGGGGCCTCAATGACTGGGTCAAGGAGCAGGCAGCGCAGTTTGCCGCCCTGGGCTACGTGGCCTTGGCGGTGGATCTCTATCGCGGTCAGGTCGCCACGGATCCGGATGCCGCCCACCAGTTAAGCCGCGGCCTGCCCCAGGACCGTGGCGTACGCGACCTGGTCTCCGCCGTTCACTTTCTGGAGCAAAGAAAGGATGTGGAAGCCAGGCGTATTGGCGCAATTGGCTGGTGCATGGGAGGCGGTTACGCCATCCAGCTTGCAGTTGCCGAGCCCACATTGCGCTCCGTGGTCGTCAACTATGGATCGCTTCCGACGGATCGTGCATCGCTGGCCAGGATTCATGCCTCCATCCTGGGGAACTTCGGCGGCAAGGACATGGGTATCCCACCCGCAGCGGTGGATGACTTTGCGGCGGAGATGAAACAACTAGGCAATCCACCCGACGTAAAAATCTATCCCGAAGCCGGTCATGCGTTTGAAAATCCCAACAACAAAGTGGGATTCCGGAGTCAAGATGCGGAGGATGCGCATCGAAGGATTGTTACGTTTTTGTCACGTACACTGCAAAAATGACATCTTTTGTGGGGTTGTCTATAGCCCACAAGTCGCAGGTACCAATAGAGGTTCGGGAATGGCCGGAAAGATTTACCTCCAAATATTGCAAAAAATGCTTGATTGAGGTCCAATGGTCGTGTTAACTATGAAGCCAACACTACAAATATTTTGACCTTCCTAAGGGGAAAGTGCCGTTCAGGGTATTCCATTATGCAGATTGGGACGACGATTCGAGGCTATCGGTTACAAAAAGGGCTATCGCAGGGAGATATTGAAAAACGCACGGGATTGCTGCGCTGTTACTTGTCCCGCGTGGAGAACGGACACACTGTTCCGTCGCTGGACACGCTCGCCAAGATTGCAGGAGCTCTCGACCTGCCATTAGCGCAGTTTTTTGCTGAAGACTCTCTTGGCCGAGAGATGAACACCCAGAAGCTTACCGACGATGAACTCCGCTTCCTCACGCAGATTCGTCGTTATTCCTCCAACCTGAATGACAGCGACCGGAAGCTGCTCCTGGCCATGGTCAAGAAGTTCGCTGCCACAGCCGTTCGTTAGAGCATCCTGGTTGTACCGATAGGGACGCACAGCTTTTCGATTCAGCAAAGCTGCTGCATCCTGAGGGCCGGACGAAGAATTGCTACCGTCTCACCCCCGGAGACGATGGTCAAAAAAATAGCCCCGTTGCTGCCTCTGCAGCCGGGGCTTTTTCTGCTCCTGCTCTCAGGCGGAAAGCCAGAAGGAAAAGATTCCGAATCCCAGCACCATCAGCAGGATCGCCATGCCGTAATAGGCGAGCCGCTGCCGCTTACGAAATTGCTGCCGGGGCGCTCCAATTCTCGGAACCAGCGGGACACCGAGGGCCAATCCGCAGAGGAATCCGCCAAGATGGGCCATGTTGTCGATCTGCAAAGACGCATGGAAAAACCACGTCGAGCCGCCAATAACGAAGTTCAGAATGGCAAAATTGATGACGCTCTGCCGCAGCCGCTTCACTTCGAGCGGCGGTACCGGCAGCAGGGGCGACTTCAACAGCATGATGAGCACACCGCAAAGGCCGAATACGGCTCCGGAGGCGCCGGCCCCGATCACCCCGGGATGTCCCGGAATTCCTGGGTGGACTGCGTCGCTCAACAGGTTCCCGGAGATGCCGCTCAGGACATAGACAGCGGTCAACCCGATGGGGCCTAGCAGCGGTTCCCCCAGCAGTCCAAGGTTCCACAGGCACCACATGTTGGTCGCCAGATGGATGAGGCCGACGTGCACGAATGCCGCCGACAACAGGCGCCACCACTCGCCATGCAGCATCACCAGCGAGCCGTTATTTGCGCCCCAGGTGAGTAATTGCGTTGTAGTTGGCAGTTGTGGCGAGACGCCGTTCAACACCATGACGAGGAAGACCAGGCAGTTGATGGCGACCAGGACGTAGGTTGCCGGCGCATAGGCCCAGCGCGACTTTCCCCGCTGGCTGGTGTGCTCTACCGGTTCGTCGCGCATGGGCTCGCGAAACCTTGCGTCCGGCTCATAGCCGGGCGGCAGGATTTCGGGCTGCACTTCGATCGGGCGCGAGAAGCCGTTGGGCCTTTGCGAATCCATATCTTCTAAGCTATCGTGGACCCTCGCTCGTGACAAATTGCGGCGCTTGCGACCTTGCGCTGGCGGGCGATGGGATGACACAGGTGGTGTTTGAGAAGCAGGTCCTTCGCGCCGCGCAGGATGACAAGTGGGAGCTTCGCCCAGGTTGTCATCCTGAGCGAAGCAAAGGACCTAAACTATCGTGCTATTGGGCTTCAGCGGAGAGTTCAGCGATTGGGGCGTGAACTCCACCGATCTGCACCAGCATGTCTTCTTTACGCATCACCATTGTCGTGGCATTCAGCGAAGCCAATTCAAACTCGCGTCCATGGGTAATGGCGTCGGTGGGACAGGCCTCCACGCAATACCCGCAGAAGATGCACCGGTTGTAATCGATGTTGTAAACCTTGGCGTAGCGCTCGGCGCTCGAAATCCGCATCTCGGCAGTATTCTCCGCCGCTTCGATGTAGATGCAGTTGGAGGGGCATGCGGCGGCGCAGAGGAAGCAGGCAACACACTTCTCCAGCCCGTTCTCATCGCGCTGCAACACGTGCCGTCCGCGGAAGCGCTCGCCGATATTGGCGCCGCGCAGCGGTCCGGGGCCGTCCGGATAGTTCTCCACCGTGGTGGGTTGAAAGATCTCCCCGAGCGTGATGCTCATGCCCTTCGCAATTCCGGCGATGTTGCGTACGATCGACATGACGTTAGTATACGATGCTCTGCCGGATTGCGACGTATTTACGCGCCACCTAGCGGGGCCTCGATTCTCCCACCAGCGGCCTGGTAAAGACCCTGCGGCGACGCGCGGAATGCCTCGGTGCACGCCGCGCCGCAGCCCGCACGATCTGCGCGCAACTGGCGGTGTCCTGCCCGGCAGCAATCTCCAGCACTTCGCCCTCTGCCCGGCACAACCGGGTCTTCAGCGGCCCGGCCTCGGTGCCCACCACGGGGCGCGAGCGCTCCAGCCCGGTGGCTGGGTCCACATCGTACTCGAAGAGGTAATCCTCGCCCTTTACACCCCGCTTCTGCTGAAAGTGGGACCACGTAGCCAGCACCGCCCGCCCGTCTTCGCCCACCATCAGGGCATAGGCCTGGTCGGTCTCCCCCGAGTTGCCGGGAGTGGAGGAGAAGAACGGCGCTCCGGCAACCTCGCGCGGCCAGCGCGCCCGCCATTTCTTCGTCTTTGGATCCAGGTAGAAGGAGGTCAGAAACGTGGTTGTGCGGCAGTCGCTGCAGTCGTCATAGGTTGCGACCAGTTCCGTGTTGCCATCGCGAACAAAACGCAGCCAGTCACGAAATCTCAGATTCATTCCCGTCATCAGTTGGACTGGCTTGCCGCTGTCATCCTTCAGCCCGACGCTATATGCGGTGTAGCGATCCTGATCCGGCCTTGCCGCAGGATTTGGCCGCGTTGCCGTGATCACCAGGGCCTCGTCGCCCACCACCGCAATCTCGCGCAGCGCCGTGTACTTTTCCCCATCGAGCGCCTTGGTCACAGCCGCAACACGATCCGTCTCCTCATGCAGATTGGTCCACGCGAAACCCTCGATCGCCTGTGCACCCGCTCTCTTGCTGCCACCGAGAATCGCCAGCATCCCCAGGCCCAGAACCGCCATGCAGCGCAGGCCCGCTAAAGTACGCCTGCTCCTCCCCATCCCACCCCTCATCTACTCAATCCCCAGCTTCTTCCAAATTTCGTCGACCCGCGTGCGCGTCCGGCCATCCATCTCGATCATCGGTGGCCAGGGCCGGGTAAAGCCCTCTGCCGCCCACTTGCGGGTGGCATCGATCCCCATCTTGCTGCCGTAGTTCGGCATGCGCGATGCGTGGTCCAGAGTGTCCACCGGCCCCAGCGTGAACTGAATATCCCGCTCCGGGTCGATATTGTTCGCTACCCGCAGCGTAACCTCGCCCAGGTTCTGGACGTCGCAATCCTCGTCCACCACAATCACGCACTTGGTAAACATGGCCTGCCCCAGAGACCAGATGCCGCTCATCACCTTGCGCGCCTGCCCCGCATAACTCTTGCGAATCGACACGATCATCAGATTATGAAAGACGCCTTCGACGGGAAGATTAATATCCACGATCTCAGGAATCGTCAGCCGCATCATCGGTAAAAAGATACGCTCGACGGCCTTGCCCATCCATGCATCTTCCATGGGAGGCTTGCCGACGATAGTGGCGGCATAGATTGGATCCTTGCGGTGCGTGATGCAGGTGATGTGGAAGACAGGATACTCGTCCTCCATGGTGTAGAAGCCGGTGTGATCCCCAAACGGACCCTCTGTCCGCAGCTCGTCGAGGCTTACATAGCCCTCAAGAATAATCTCGGCGCGCGCCGGTACCTCCAGGTCGACCGTCTCGCACTTCACCAGTTCGACCGGAGATTGTCGCAGGAAGCCGGCGATGACAAACTCCTCCACCTCGGGAGGGGCGGGAACAATGGCGGAAAAGGTAGTCGCCGGATCGGTACCGATCGCGACCGCCACCTCCAGCCGCCCATCCTTCCATTTCCCCAGCGCTATCTGGGGCATCCCGCCTGCCGGCCCTGCTGCGCGGGTGGATCCGCCGCCGGTCTCGGCCATTACGCCAACCCGGGCTGCCGCAGCATCGCCCGTCGCGCTCTGCTCGGCGGCTGCGCGCAGATGGTTCCGGAAGTGCTCGGCGGCTACCTTCTGCCGCTGCCAGTGCATGCCCGTAGTCTGCCCGTCATACACCTGCATGCGATACATGCCGACGTTGCGCTTGCCCGACCTGGGATCGCGCGTAATCACGCAGGGCAGGGTGATGAATCTGCCTCCATCCAAAGGCCAGCATTGGAGCACTGGAAAATCCAGCAGATTGATGTCGTTCCGGTGAATGACTTCCTTACACGGGGCGTCATCCGCGGAGATTGTCCGGGGGAAGTACCTGCCCACCTCCGCCAGCATCGGCAGCATCTTCAGCTTGTCAAAGAAGCTCTCCGGCGACTTGACCTGCATCATCCCCTGGATACGGGCGGCTACCTCGTCGAGGGAATCCACGCCCAGCGCCATCTGCATGCGCCGCTCGCTGCCAAACTGGTTCATCAGTACGCGGTGGCCGGGATGCCCCTTGATGTTCTCGAACAGCAGGGCCGGGCCGCCCGGTGGATAGGCATTTTTGGCGTGCTTGCCGGGCGGAGTTCGCCCCATCTTGGAAACGCGGTCTGTGATCTCAGCGATCTCCAGAATCGGGTCCACCTGCTCCCGCACACGCTTGAGTTCGCCAGCCTTTTCCAGCGCTCGAATCCAGTCTCTCAGATCATCCAGAGCCAAGTTGCTTTCCCCCGCGCCGCGCTGTAGCTTCGGTCCACCTGATTTTCGCAGCGGCAGCTACCATACTATCGGCAGCCATGACCCCCAGTCACGACAGCCAGTCACGACGCTGTGCAGCTCCGGATCTTCCCGGCCGTGGACACAGACTCACGAAATGTGGTGTGACATGAACCGATCCATCTGGGTCTGGGCGCAGCGCGCTCCGCAAAGATGCTTCACTCCGGGCCCATGCGCGAGGAGAACATTCCAAGGGGTGAGCTTGAGCACGGGCTGGGCCGGCATGTTCTCCGCGGGAGTCATCTCCTCGGTCCACGCCAGCCACCAATCATCTTCCCGCTGCTTTTTAGGCTTGTTACACACGTCGCAATGATAGGTCTCGGTCCATGCCATTAGGGTCCCCTTGCCTGCCGGGAGACAGGCAATTTTCTCCGTCCCTGCGAAGTTAGCACACGTATCGGTCTTAGTTTTGCGAGTTATGCGGGAATCTAGGAAGCTACTTCTTTCGATCCTGCCGTTTCTTCAGCCGCGTCCACGAGCGGGAACCCAAGATTCTTCCACCCGTCGAAGCCGCCACGCAGCGGACGCACCCTCTGGATTCCCAGCTTACGGATGCTCATCGCCGTCTTGGCCGCGGTCGCCTCGCTGGGGCAGGTGCAGTAGAGCACAATGTCGCGGTCCCGGGGGATGTCTCCGCTGTTCTCCAGCAGGCTTGCCGAGGTGTAGCGAACCGCTCCCGGAAGGACGCGGGGATCGGGAAGATAGTCCAGCGGATGGCGCAGATCCACGATGTAGACCGGTTCCCCTTCGTCGATCAGGCGCTTCAGCTCTTCCGGCTCAAGCCGCGAGTTGCGTAGCTCCCGCAGGAATGCCTGTTGCCGCATGATCCTGTAGAGGACCAGGGCAAGAACAGCCAGCAAAACCATGGCGGCAAAGGAATTTCTCACCCACGACATCGCTGCCGGGTTGTGCTTCACCACATCTCCGAAAAATCTTCCGGAGAGCGTCAGTGCTAGAGTCCAGATCAGTGATCCCATAAAGTCAAATAACAAAAAGGACCGATAGGGCATCTTCGATTGCCCGGCAATCGGGGCTGCCAGGGTCGTCAGCCCGGGAATAAACTTCGCCACCAGCAGCGACTTCAGGCCGTGCTTGCCAAAGTAATCTTCGGTGCGCCGTACACACGTGGATGCCTCCAGCGACAAGCGGCAAACCAACCGCACCATTGCACCGCCATAACGCTTGCCGAGAAGGTACCAGGTCGTATCCGCGACCAGGCATCCTGCGGTCACAGCCAGCACTACCAGGACAAGGCTCAGGCGATGCGTCGCGGTCAAAGTACCCGCGGCCAGCAGCAGCGGCGTGCTCGGAATAGGCATCCCGAGCATCTCCACCAGCACCCAGACAAACAGGATCAGGTACCCGTATTGAATAACGAAATCGAGCCCTGCCGGCATACCCTCAGTCCATCTCCTTCGGTTGTCTATAAGATGACACGAATTTGAAAACGTTGCGTCGGGTTTTCTTCGCACGATTTGGCAATGGCCGCCACGCATAAAAAAGAAGAGGCGGCCTCCCGCATATCCGGAGGCCGCCTCTGTGTTTGAAGATCTCGTTACTGCTTGACGCGAACGCTGGGAACGACCGAAAGTCCCGGTCTTAACAGGTGATCTTTGTTGTCGTTAGGGTTTTTCAGATCAATGCGAACCGGGACGCGCTGCACCACTTTGACGTAGTTTCCTGTCGCGTTTTCGGGCGGAAACAGGCTCATCACGGACCCGGTTGCGCCGCCAATCTGCGTAACAACCCCGTCATATTTGCGCCCATACGCATCGACCTTGATCTCGACGGGCTGTCCCTGCTTCATATGGCGAAGTTGAGTCTCCTTGAAGTTCGCCGTAATCCACACGTCGTCCAGCGATACCAGCGTCATCAGGTTCTGGCCGGAGCTGACGTTCTGGCCCAGCTCGACGCTCTTGCGCGTGATGATGCCGGAGATCGGCGCCACGATCCTGGTATAGCTCAGGTTCAGCTTCGCCTGCTCCAGAGCCGCACTCGCCCGTTGTGCCTCGGCAGACGCCTGATTGGCGCGGGCCCTCTGAATCGCTACCTGCTGCGGTCCAGTCTGGGCGGTCTTGAGCTGGGCCTGGGACTGGTCCAAACGCTGCCGGGCCATTCGCACGCCCTGGTCCGCCGCCAGTTCGGTCGCAAGGGCATCGGCTACAGCCGCCTTGGCTGAAGCTGCTGCGGCCACCGCCGCATCGAACTGCTGGCGCGAGATTACATCCTTCTCCACCAGCGGCGCATACCGCTTCAGATCGAGCTGCGCCTTCTCATTGTTGGCTCGCGCCTGCTCCACCCGCGCATGGGCCGCTTCCAATTGCCTCTGGGCCTGTATTACGCCCGCCGACGTACTGCGCACATCCGCGCCGGCTGAAGTCAGCGTACTGCCAGTATTGACGCCGATGATGGGCACATTGACCTGCGCAGCCTGCGAGCTCGCCTCCGCTGCCTGAAGATTGGCGTCGTTCTGCTTGACGGCTACCTCAAAATCGCGGGGATCGATCTCCGCGACCACAGTGCCTGCCTCGACGTACTGGTTCTCCTCAACATTCACCTTGACGATCTGTCCGGAAATACGGGAGCTGATCTGCACCAGGTGGCCGCTCACCTGCGCGTCATCGGTATCCTCATAAAAAGTGGAATGCCACCAGAAGAGAAGTGCTCCGACGACGAGGGCCACGACAACGCCAAAAATAATAAAGTGGTGGCGGGGCCGCGGTTCCGGCGCCTCTGGAATCTCATCCATCTCCGCGTTGGTCTTTTCCCCTAACTCCAGATTCTGCTCAGCCACTGTTACTTTCCTCCGACGTAGTCCTTGTAGTTCGTATGGGCCACTCCCAGGGCACGCGCCAGTGCGAGTTTTGCCACGTTGTGCTGGTAGAGACTGCTGACATACTGATCGTTCGCCTGGGCTACGGACTGCTGTGCCTGGGTTACCGCGAGATTATCCGATACTCCCGCCGCATAGCGCTGTTGCGCTTCGCTCAGGGCCTCGGTAGCAAGCAGAACATTGCTGTGCGCCACTTCCACCTGCTTGACTGCGGCCTGTATGTCCAGAATGCTGTCGCGCACATCGGCGTTGATCTGCCCGCGCATATCGTTTAACTGCGCCCGCCGCTGATTCAGTTGGGACTGGGCCAGTTGCGCATCTCCCCGCAGCTTAGGCTCGGCAAAGATGGGGAAGCTCAGCGTTCCCACCGCATCGCCGGTGCCATGAGATTTCGCCAGATTCACTCCGATATCCCCATAGTCGCCCTGAAAGCCCAGTGTGGGATACCTCTCCGCGGTAGCGGCCGAGCGCTGCTTCTCGGCGCTCTTTACCTGCTCCTCCAGCGCCTGCAGATCTTTGCGGCCGATCAGCGCCTGCTTCACGGCGGAGTCCACGTCCAGAGTATCCAGCGCCGCGTAGGGAGCCTGATCGGTCAATTCGAATTTCTGATCGAGCGGCAGGCCAATCACACGCGCCAGCGCAATCTTGTCCTTGGCAAACTGATTCTGCGAGGTGATCAGCGACTGTTGCAGCGTCTGGTAGTCCACGCGCGCGCGCAGTTCATCCAGCAACGGGGCCGTGCCTGCCTGGTGGTTGGCGACTGCCTGATCGAGTGAAACCCTGGCGGTATCCACCTGCGCCTGAACGCTGCGAATTCGCGCCGCATCCGAGATCACCAGCAGATACGCATTGCCCACCGTCAGCGTTACCATGTCGCGCGCGTCCTGCGCGGAGAGCCGCGTGCCAGCAAAATTGTGCTTCGCCGCCAAGTAGTTCTGCAACGAGGCAACGTTGACCAGCGACCAGGAGAGAGCGCCGCGCAGATCGGTATAGCCAAAGGGGCCAACGATCGCGGGAAAACCCGGGATGCGCAATCCCTGCGCCTGCAGATCGGTCTGCATCACCGCTTCCTTCAGCGACCCGTTCACCGTAGGGAGTAGCGCCTGCAGCTCCTGCAGCCTCTGCCCGGCAGCCGCCTGCTGGGACGTCCCGCTCAGGATAATTCCAAGATTCTGCCTCAGGCCTCGCTGGATGGCTTCGTCCAGGCTCAACGACAGCACGCCGGCAGTCGCCTGCCCCTCCACCACGCTGCCCTGAAACGGCGAAGTGCTGCCCTGCGAGGGCACAGCCGTCGATTGCGCGGCCACGCCATAGGGTGAGGCGCTGCTTCCAGCACCTGAAGCCACTGTCTGCGCCAGTACAGGGATAGAGTTGCAGGCCAGAAGCGCAAGGGCCATATTCCTTCTCCAGCCCTTCTGCGCCCCAGCCAAAAACATGATGTCCACGACGGTCAAGCCCTCAAAGATATGTGCTCTTGGATGCACCTCACCCAAAAGAAAGTGCAAAAAGTCACGGAGAAAGCCAGACTACTATCTTACTTTGCTTCAGCTCTTTGCGGGCAATTGGCGGGAGATCGCAGCGTGGCTGCAATGCAGCAGCGAGGTAGCCAGGGAGCACAGCGCCTGGCGGTACACCTGGCTCACAGTACTGGGCGTCCAGGCCGAAGCTCCCCGCGAACCGCTGGCCTGCAGAGCCTCTGCCGATATCGCGCTTCCCCGCCCCAACACGGCTCGCAGCACAAACACGGCACGCATCGCAGGAGAAAGGCGGTCCAGCCATTCGCGAAGACGTGCCCGGCCGGGCCCTTCCATCAGCGACTCCAACTGAGCCACCGTCACCCCGGCAGCCTCCAGATCCTCGCTCTCAATGCAGCTACGCTGGGTCGTCCCTCCCGCCGCCAGCTCTGCATCCAGTCCGCCTGCGGGATACTTCGCCAGCCGCTTCAGCGAGGCCGCAATCACTCGCTCTCGCGCTGCCTGATGGGCCGTACGTGGATCCCCGCAGGGGTCGCCCTCCGTCTCTGCCACCACTTCCTCTATCACGCTCACTGCCTCCTGCTCCTTACCCAGCAGCATGGCCGCGGTCTGGAACAATTCAGAGGCAGAATCCTGCACGTTTTGCACTTCGCGTATAGCCCTGTTCTCGGGATCCCAATAAGTCATAAAGATATCCTTCTGCCAGCCAGACGTGGGTTCTGATCGTGCAAGGGGCAAAGATAGCCCTATCCTGCATGAACTCGCTACAACGGAAATACCCTGGCTGCGCGTATGGCGCTCCTCCACCATCCTCCTCGACTGCAAACCAGTGCGTCAAATCCTGTGTACAGGATATGAAAATGTCCTCCGCAAACCCGTATGATCTGAGATAAGCTTCTGTGGTTCCCATGCTTGTGTAAACTGCGTCCAGAGGTCAGTCTGGAAGCAGTACCTTATGACTACAGTACAGATCCGACGCAAAAAACTCTTTATCAGCCGGGACACCTCGTGGCTCAGCTTTAATCGGCGCGTGCTTGAGGAAGCCGAGGATGCAAGCAATCCCCTGCTGGAGCGGGTCAAGTTTCTCGCTATCACGGCCAGCAACCTGGACGAATTCGTTGAGATCCGCCTCGCAGGCATCTTCCAGAGAATCGAGGATGGCTATAAGGACCCGGGGTTCGACGGACTGACGCCGCAGGAGACCCTCGATTCTGTCGCCGGAGATGTCCAGGCCTTCGTGGCAGAACAGTACCGCTGCTGGAACCAGCAGCTCCTTCCGGAACTCAGCGCGAGTGGGGTTCGGGTTCTTCGCTGGCAGGATCTCACGGAAGAAGGCCGGTCCTACGCCACTGCCTTCTACCAGCGCGAGGTCGATCCGCTGCTGACCCCGATTACGATCGATCCGGCGCATCCCTTCCCCCGCGTGCTGAACAAGGCTCTCTGCGTTGCCCTGCTGCTGCGGCGCAAGCGTAAGGGAACAGCAGGACCGGTACTGGGAGTCGTCACCATTCCACGGGCCTTACCCCGACTGATACCAATTCCCTCGGAGGCAGGATCCTTCGACTTTCTCTTCCTGCACGACCTCATCGAGCGCAATGCCGCCGGAATGTATCGCGGGTATGAGATCCTCTCCGCCGCAGCCTTCCGCGTCACGCGAAACAGCAACCTCTACCTCCAGGAGGAAGAGGCCCGCAGCCTGCTCGAAAGCGTCCGTACCGAATTGCACAACCGGCGCAAGGGCGATGTTGTGCGGCTGGAGATCGAGCAGTCCGCCGATCCCGAAATTATCGACCGCCTGCGCGTCAACTTCGAGCTCGACGAATTCCAGATCTTCCGCACAGACGGGCCGGTGAACCTTTCCCGTCTGATGAATCTCTACAGCGACACACTGCGGCCCGACCTCAAGTTCCACTCCTTTACGCCGCGTGCGATCCACCTGTCGAGGAATGCCACGGACCTCTTTGACGATCTGCGGCACCGCGACATCCTGCTGCATCACCCCTTCGACTCCTACGACCCGGTGGTGGGCTTCATCGAGGCGGGCGCACAGGATCCCAACGTCGTCACCATCAAGCAGACGCTCTACCGCACCAGTTCCGACTCGCCCATGTTCCAGGCGCTCACGCGGGCCGCGCAGACCAAGGAGGTGACGGTCGTCGTGGAGTTGATGGCGCGCTTCGACGAGGCCTCCAATATCCGCTGGGCACGCGATCTGGAGGATGCGGGAGTGCAGGTCTTCTATGGCATTGTCGGCCTGAAGACGCACTGCAAGCTCGCCATGCTGGTGCGCCACGATCCCGATGGAGTGACCCGGCGCTATTGCCACCTGGGCACGGGGAATTACAACCCCGACACCGCCCGTTTTTATACCGACATCAGCCTGCTCACGACAGACCCTGAGATTACGGCGAGCGTCCACAGCGTCTTCAACTATCTCACCGCTCACTCGGAGTCGGACGACTACTGCCCGCTGCTCGTCGCGCCGCTTACCCTCGCCGAAAGCTTGACCCGCATGATCCATCGCGAGGCCGAAAACGCCGCCGCAGGCAAACCCGCCTTCATCATCGCCAAGATGAACTCCCTCTTGGAGCACGGCATCATCGAGGCGCTCTATGAAGCATCCCAGGCAGGGGTACAAATCGACCTCATTGTCCGCGGCATCTGCTCTCTGCGCCCGGGGATGAAGCGGATCAGCGAAAATATCCGCGTCCGCTCCATCGTGGGCCGCTTCCTCGAGCACAGCCGCATCTTTTACTTCTACAACGACGGAAAAGAGGACATCTACTGCGGCTCCGCCGACTGGATGCCCCGCAATTTCTTCGAACGCTGCGAGGTGGTCTTCCCCGTCAAGGATCCCTTGCTCAAAGCGCGTCTACGCCACGAAATCCTCGCCGCTTATCTCGCCGATACCGAGAAATCGCGGCTGATGCAGCCGGATGGCTCCTACATTCGCGCTCGCGATGGCGCTGCCCACCCCTTCAACGTCCAGGAATTTCTCATGCGCCTTGCCGAGGGCAAGGAGAGCATCGAGAGCATCCCCAAGGTCACCCCGCCTGCACCCCATAAAACACGGCAGAAGACCCCAAAGACAGTCAACGTTTAGGCTGCATCCCTGCTGAATCGCAATCGGCCGGGAGGGGGAGGAGTGGGGAGGGCTCTGGCCGGGGCTTCTCTGCAAGCGCGGCACTCTGTATTCCCTGCCCGACAATTGTTACAATTGTGTGAATATGGCTCCCCGTTTTCTGCGAGGGAGTCCTCCCGGACGATTCCCTTCCCGTGAGAGAAGTTGAGGACCATGAACCTGTACGTGCTTCGCCATGCAAGCGCCGGCACACGACGCATCAATCCCAAGCTGGACGTCAAACGCCCCCTGGACAGAGACGGGAAACAGCAGTGCATGATGCTCGGGCGCTATCTGAATGCGCTCAATCTGCAGTTTGACGTAATTGCCTCCAGCCCTCTCAAGCGCTCGTTACAGACCGCTTCGATGGTGGGCACCGAGACCGGCTACGAGGCGAAGGTTATGGTAGCGGAGGCGCTCAGTCCTTCGGCCACCTTCGCGTCTTTCAAGCAGCTGCTCGATGAGCTCTCGCACTACGAAAATGTGCTGGTGGTGGGCCACAACCCGAATTTGCAGAACTTTCTCAGCGCGCTCGTCGGCCTGAACGGACGCACCTGCTTCAGACTGCGCAAGGCTGGCATGGCGCGGCTCGACTGCACCCGCCGGCCGGCGACAATGTTCTGGATGGTCGAGCCTCGCCTTCTGCGCTCGATCTACACCAGCGTTACAAAGAGTTCGCGCCGGAAGACCTCGCGGAAATAATCTGCCTCCTTGCGCAGCGACCACAGTTCCAGCTCCGCGCCGGTGCGCCCCGGGCTTAACTCCAGCAAAACCCGCTTGGGATACACCCGAGTCGTCACCTTCAACACATCGCTGGCCCGGTCCTGATTGAGCGCCATCGCCAGCCGTAACAGCACGACGGCGCGCTTCACCCTTTCATGCTCCTCAATCGGAATGGGCCGCATCGCCCGGTCCGCCGGGGTCGGCCTCGATTTGCCCAGGTACCGCGCAATCGCAGAGATGATGGTCCGCTGCGCGACGTTGAAGCCATAGATCTCCGAATGGGCCACGATGTACTGCGCGTGACGATGGTGCCCCTGGTAGTTGAGGAACTTGCCCACGTCCCGCAACATGGCCGCCGCCTCCAGCCAATGCCGGTATTCGGGAGGCATCTCATGCACCCGCTCCAGATCGCGAAAGAGCTGGACAGCGTGCTGGCGGACCGGCTCTGCCTGCTTCGGATCTACTCCATAGGATCGGCAGGTAGCCAGAACACTCTCCCACCGCTCCCGCTCGAACTCCTGATGCACGACCGTTCGCGAGTCCTGCTCGGCCACCATCTGCGCCAGAATGCCGTCCCGGAGCCCGAGAGGCGAGTAAGAAAATCCTCGCAGACCGAAGTGCTCCAGAATGTCGGCGTAGACATGCGCTCCTGCGATGATGATCTCCGAACGGCGTGGCCCAATGCCCGGAACCATGGCTCGCTGCTGGTTGGACATGCGCGAGAGGCGCGTAGCGAGACGGCGCACCGCGCTTGTCGCCGTCACCTCCTCCGTTTTGCCCACGCTGGACTTTGCCGCAGCGCCGTTCTTGCTCCCCTTCTTGATCCCGTTTTTACTCAGGGATCGGCTTGCGTCGGCCAGCGCTGCCGCGGTCCCGGAGGTCGCAATGACCCGCGCTACACGAGTCGCATCAATTCGGCGTGTCGCGCGGCGCAGCTCCCGCTCGATGTACTGCCGCATGCGGGCAATATCCTCGGGAGCGGGCAGGTCTGCCGGCAGAAACTCCTGGGTCAAGCGCACCGCACCCAGCGGCAGGCTCATCGTCTCCTTGATGCGGTTGTGCTCGGAGAGGGAAATTTCACAGCTCCCGCCGCCCAGGTCCAGCAGAAGGGTGCGTCCCCTGGTCAGCGGATCGCCGCTCATCACTCCGCGGTGGATCAGGCGGCCCTCTTCCAGCCCGGAGATGACCTCAAGCTCCCAGCCCGTCTCCGACTTGACCCATGCGCGAAACGCCTGTGCGTTACGGGCATCGCGCAGAGCCGCGGTGCCAACCGCACGCACCCAATCCGCCCCGAAGGACTGCACCGACCGCTGAAAGCGCTTGAGGGCGCGAAGCGTTTGCGCCATGGCGTCTGGGGAGATTAAGCCGGTGCTGAAGACGCTGCCCCCCAGCCGCGTCACCTCACGATCCTCGTGCAGAACCTTCAGGCGGTGTTGCACCACCCGCGCAATCTTCAGCCTGCAGGAGTTGGAACCTATATCGATGGCAGCAAAGATCTGCATCCGCTCAGTCATGCCTCAGAAGAAAAATTATTCTCTGGAAAGCACCATACACCCTCCGCCGCAAACAAAGCTCGGCGAAGGTTGCACTGCCCGAAAACAAGGATTAGAGACAAGGATTGGAAACAAGGATTGAGAACAAGGATCGGAGATCGGAGACAAGGATCGCGAGGAGCGTAAAGACACAGCGCATGAGCGCTTCTAAGGCTCATACACGGTGCAGGGCGCGCCACTCGCCCACCAGTCTGCCCCGCATTCGCTCCGTCACGCGCTTCGCTTCCTGAAAGCTGCGGCTCACCTCTACTGCCAGCATCGCGGTAAGCTCCTGCCCCGCGTCGCCCAGAGCAATGTGCACCTCCTCTGCAAGGCATAGCCAGTCGTGCCAGTCCCCGATGGCGTCCTGAATCCGCTTGATGGCTCGACCCACCGCCTTGGCATGGGCATCGTCGCCGCCCGCCTCGGTTATATAGCGAGCCTTCTTCGCTCCTTTGCGGAAGTCGTGCAGGTTGGCAGCGTCCAGCAGGGGCATCTTGTCGGAGAGCTCGACAAAAGCATCCAGCGCCGCCTGCGCCACTCTTCGAACCGCTATCCCGCGGCCATGCCGCGTCTGCCACGAGGTGGCGAAACCGGCTGCCAGGCCGTCCAGCTTTTCCAGCCGCCGTGCAATCTGCCGGGTCAGATCCCGGGCACGCTCCTCGCGAGCGCACTCCAGCCAGGCATCCAGCTTTTTCGCCTGGACCTGGAGTGCCTGCTCAGCCTCGGGAGTGGCCGCCTGCCGCTCGACCTCACTCTGCTCCATACGGGAATGCTCTTTTTCTCCGGCTTTCCCGACTCCGGCAAATTTTTCAATCAGCTCGCGATGCACGTCCAGATCGCGCACCGGGCCGGCAGCCCGGCGAATCTTCTTCAACTGCCGCCGCCACCTGTCCGCAGCGTCCGTCAGCTCAGGATTTCCTTCAGGAACCTCGCGCAGGAGCACGTCGACCATGGCCTCCACGCGGCGGGTGCCGGTGCGAACCCGATGCACCGTCTCAACTTCAGAGTCTTCAAGGCACTTCTCCAGGTCCTTCTTCCACTCCGAGGCGAGCCGGGAAAGGTGCGTCAGCCGCGGATCCGGTGCTCTTCGCCGAACGGGCTTGGCAACACGGTGCAGCCCCGGCGGAACCTTTTGCGACTCCCCGGGCGATTGCCTTTTGGCTGTGCTTCCTGGACTGGCGTTCATCGGATTCTCAGACATCACTGATATTCTGCTACTTGAGCACCAAAACGACCGAATTCATGTCAAAACATTCTTCTTCTGCCGAATACACCGAGCTATCGAAGCCGTTGGCCAGGCTTTCACCGCTGCAATCCTGGGCGATCCTGCTGCTGTTCTACTTCGCAATTCACGTTGCGGCCCTCTTCTCGCCGTCGCTGCTGGACGATGCGGACGCCACCCACGCCAATGCGGCGCAGGCTATGGCGCAGAGCGGCGACTGGGTAACGCTGAAAGTCAACGGGCTCCGCTACCTGGAGAAGCCGCCGCTGCCCTACTGGGTTGTCGCGGCCAATTATCATCTCTTTGGCCAGAATGTCTTCTCCACGCATCTCCCACTGAGCCTCGCCGTGCTGGGTTGCGCCATTCTGGCATGGGTATGGGCGCGAAGAGCCTACTCGGACCGCGCCGGATTTTACGCCGCTCTCGGCGTTCTCACTTCGCTCGGAGTCTTTCTCTTCACCCGCATCTTTATCCCCGAGGTCCTGCTGACCTTCTTCCTGGGGCTGGCTCTGTACTTCTTCCTCACCGGGATGGAAGACCGTAAGCCCTCTCGGATCTATGGCATGTGGGCCGTTCTGGGACTGGCCATCCTGACCAAGGGACTGATAGCTCCGGTCTTCTTTTTCGCGGCGATCGTGCCCTACCTGGTGCTGACCGGCCAGTGGCGGCGCTGGCGCGAACTTCGTCTCGTCACCGGCGGCCTGCTCTTCCTGGCCATCGCCGCCCCTTGGCACGTCCTGGCCGGACTCCGTAATCCCGACCATGGGAATCCGATTGGAAATATACCCACTCCAGGCAATGTCCACGGCTTCTTCTACTTCTACTTCTATAACGAGCACGTCCTGCGCTTCCTGGGCAAGCGCTATCCGCATGACTACAACAAGCTGCCGACGTTTCTCTTCTGGGCGTTGCACCTGGTCTGGCTCTTTCCCTGGAGCCTCTACGCCCCGGTAGCCTTGCGCCGCGCATGGCGCACTCGTCACAGCTGGCTGGAGCTGCTTCGCCCCGCCCCCGCGCAGACCGTCGATTTTTATCTGGGCGCGGCCCTCACCTTTGATCCGGCAGCAATCAGCGCCGAACGAAAGTTTCGCGCTCGCACCAACTGGCTGCTCTGTATCTATGCCGCCGTCATTCTGATCTTCTTCTCGCTTTCGACCAACCAGGAGTACTACACCTTCCCCGCCTACCTGCCCCTGCTCATCATGACCGCAGGCGTGCTTGCCGGTGTGGAACTGCGGTCCTCAAGCGATCAGGCGCCGGACTTCTACGACGCGGGAGCCCTCCGCTGGCTGGACGCCGCTCAGGCTGTCTTTGCCGTTCTCGGCATCGCGGCGGCGGCTGCGCTCGGCTATGGATTATGGGAGTCGCGGAATCTCCCCTTCGTCTCCGATATCGGCACGCTTCTGGCGCATCGGGGAGTGGGCAACTATTCGCTGTCCATGTCCCACTTCTTTGACCTCACGGGGCCTTCGTTCGCGGCGCTGCGGCTGCCGGCGATCCTGGCTGCCCTGGCGTTTCTCTTCGGCCCGGTCATTGCCTTGATTTATCGACGGCGGCGCAAGCACCTCGCGGCTACGCTGTCGGTCGCGATCACGTCGGCTGTCTTTTTGATTGCGGCCCACATCGCCCTGCATCGATTTGAACCGATGCTCTCCTCGCGCGCCATCGCCGATACGATGAACCGGCTCTCTGCCCCGCAAGATCAGTTCCTGATCTACGCGGATCAGTCCGATGCTTCCTCGGTCATCTTCTATACCCATCGGCAGGCCCTCCTCGTCGAAGGACGGACGACCTCTATGTTGTGGGGTTCCTGTTATCCCGATGCGCCAAAGATCTTCCTGAAAGACGCGGATCTGGTGCGCGATTGGGGCCAGGGCGAGCGGAAATGGCTCTTTGTGCCGGGCCACAGTCACCAGCATGTGCGCGATCTGCTCGGTAACCGCCTGATCCTGGTTCAGGAGCTTTCCGATAAGACTCTCTACACCGACCGACCGCTAACGAAGTAACCGCGGGACTACTAACAGCAAAGGGCTGCTTCCCCGAAGGAAGCAGCCCTTTGCTGTTGCGTGAGTATGATGGCGAGCCTAGAAGTGGAGAGGTCTGAAGATACCGCGCAACGCCGCGACCGCTCTCATTCGCCGGACGCGCTTAGCTGCTAAGCTTTCCCGGCGTAGTAAGTGCAGGCTCCGGTTTCTTTGGAGCTTTCGTGGAGGTGCTGCGCATTCGTCCGCCCTCGATCAGCCGGTAGATCTCTCCCCGCCACACGATCTTGTCGTTCAGATAACTGGCTGACCAGTAGCAGAAGCCGAGGAGATCGCGCAGTGGATAGAGCAGCGCAAGCCGCAGCAGATGGCTTTCGCCGACCACGGCAGAGCCCACCAGAACCGCCAGCGCCGACCGGCTCAAGACACTCCAGGCGAACAGGCCAAGCCCCAGCCACGGCATCCCCAACGCCAGTGCCGATGCCCCGCTCAGCAGCCCGAAAGGCACGCTGAAGGTCAACACCGTTCCAAGATGACCCAGCGGCCGTGAAAACCGGGTGCTCTTCATCCAGCGAATCTGGTGCTTTACAGAAGACACGAATCGCGCGTTGATCACGATATGGTCGATGATGTGCTCGCTGAGCACCACCGTGTGGCCCTTCTCGGAGACGAGGTTTCCCAGCACGAAATCATCCGCGCAATAATCCCCCAGGACACCAAAGCCGCCAATCTCCTGGACGCATTCGCGGCGGACGACCATCGTCGGTCCCAGGGCAAAGCGCATGCCTTCCGTCAGGTCCGCTACCAGAACGCCGGAGGTCATCTCGACCGACATGCCTGCGGCCTCCAGCCGCGACCAGATTCCGTTGTCGGCCGCAACCCCGCGATAGAGGCAGGTCAGCAGGCCAACCCCGGGGTCGGCAAACGGTGCAACAATGCGGCGCAGATAGTCCGGCCGCACGCGCACATCGCTGTCGCTGATCACCAGCAGCGAGTGGCTCGCGACCGCCTCCATCCGCTCCAGCGACGCCACCTTCGCATTGATGTACTGCGGCTCTCCGGTGGTTACAAACTTCACCGGAATATGAGGAAAGCGAGCGGCCACGCGCATCGCCGTCTGCAGGCCCAGGTCTTCACTCTGCCGGGCGCAGAACAGGATCTCGAAAACGGGATAGTCCTGCTGAAAGAAACTGGTGAGGTGTTCTTCGAGGTTGGGCTCGGATCCGTGCAGGGGCTTGAGCAAGGTCACCGGCGGAAGATCGGCTGGTGCGGCCGCCAGGCTGCGCTGCCTGCGCATACGGACAAATCTCCACACGCCGATGGCAACCATCGCAGTGAAGACGGTGGAGGTGAACAGGCCCAAAGCACCCAGGCCGAAGAGAAGCTTTATCATGCGGTCCAACTAAGCTGCAAAGTCCTTGAGATTGAGACGGAGGTGACCGCGAAAAAGTCGAAGCCTGCCGCCAATCCCGGCGTGACTTAACGCTTCCTCTCCCCCGAACCAGACCGGTGCGGCGGCACGATCACGGGCCTCCTTGAGGGTACCATTGCCGCGGCCTGCCCCGCGAAGCCCTCCTGCATCCGCGTCAGCATCTCCGTGCGTACGTAATCCACAAAACTCTGCATCTGACGATTCATCTCCTCCATGCGTTCGCGCATCTGCAGGATGATCGCGATTCCCGCGATATTAACCCCCAGATCACGCGCCAGATTCAGGATGAACTCCAGCCGCTCCAGATCCTCATCTGTATAGAGGCGTGTGTTGCCCTCGGTGCGGGAGGGCTTCAGTAGCCCCTCACGCTCATACATCCGCAAGGTCTGAGGATGAATCTCGTACATCTCGGCAACCGCCGAGATCATGTAAGCACCTTTCGACTTCCGCTTTGTGACCATATCTTGCCTGGTTTCCCGCCTTACTCCCTAGCCTGACTTCCCATCCCGATCTTCCCATCTGCGCCCAGCCGGGAAGGTTTGCGCTGGCAGAGGATGCGCATCCTCACGCTTCAACTGGTAGATGCAGTGGTCGTATCCCCTCCAGAAAACCACCTTCTCGACGGCGAGTCCATTCTTTTCTGCGACTCTGCGCGAGGCCAGGTTCTCCGGGCGAATCAGGGAGATCACCCGGCGGGGACGCAGTTCGCGAAAGGTGTAGTCGATACAGGCCTTTGCCGCCTCAGTCGCGATTCCAAGATTCCATAAATCGCGATGGACATGGTAGCCGACCTCGATCTCGTGGTGGTCGTCTACCTCCTGCTCTACTGTCCCGCAATCGCCAATCAATTGCCCTGAAGACTTCAGGCACACGGCGAGAAGCCCGACTCCCCTGTCGAAAAAGGACTGCCGGAATCGTTCCACCCACTGCACGACCTCCAGCCTGGTTCGCGGACGCGGATAGTAGCGCATTGTCTCCGCATCCCCCAGCACAGAAAACAGCGCCAGGTCGTCCCCAAAAGCAAAAGGGCGCAGGTAGAGCCGTTCCGTTTCCAGAACGAAGCTCATGTCTGCGCCTCCTTCAAACCGTTGCCGCGCGTCTAGTTAAGTACTGCGATGGGGGTCTCCCACAGCATGTGCTTGACGGCTTCCACACCCGGCGACGGTTTCAGATTTTCCATCAAATCGTTACGCACCTGCATGCCGCAGGTCAACTGCCAACGAGCATCCTGGGCGGTCGGACCAGCCCCGCCAAAGCAGGCATCCTGGCAATCCTGAATCCATGCTTCCCGCAGCCTGCGATCTCTCTGCAGCCCATCGGGCAGCTCACGAGTCAACCCGATCAGAGCCAGCATTGCCAGCCCCATCGATGGTCGAATCTCCATGTTCGATACTTCGGAAAAGCGCTCCGCCCGGTAGGCCTCGACAAAAGTGTCGACAGCCTGCGCACGAACCGCACTATCGGCTGGCTCTGCTCCACACCATGCTTCGTACACGGCCTGAGAACTGCGGAGGTATTGCTGGAGAACGCTGTCGGTCGTGACGCTACCGATATTTGCGTTCGTCCAACCCTCATTATTTTTACGAAAGATATCGCAGCTGGGTGTCAAAGCATGAAGCGAAAGCGAGCCCATTATTAGAAACACTGTTAGTACAAGTAGCTTTCTCATCGTCTTGGGCCTCTATATCCCCCAAGGGCATGAGTGCTATCCCCCAGAGGTGTTACGACGCTACCACGGAGGGGGGTAATTCGCTTTAAAACTTTAGTACTTAAATGTCTTTAAATAGGCCACTTCGAGGATCTTCAGGGTTCAATTGGGCCATTTGTCTCATGATTTCCTTCGATTTCTCGTCCTTCAAATGAGGAATGACAACGTGCACCGTGACGATCTCATCTCCGCGAACTCCGTCATGAGTAGCCGATGGCACACCCCGCTCCCGCATGCGAAGCTTCTGACCGCTCTGCGTGGCGGGAGGGATCTTCAACTGCGCCCGGCCATCAATTGTCGGCACCTCAATTTTTGCGCCCAGCGTCGCTTCTGTAACCGTGATCGGCACAGTTAAGTGAATGTCGTCGAGTACACGGGTGAAGACGGGATGCGAACCGATCTTGAGAATCAGATAGAGATCGCCGGCTGGGCCGCCATTGATGCCGGCATTGCCCTTTCCTGCGAGGCGAATCCTCTGCCCGTCGCGCGTTCCAGCCTTGATGCGGAACTCGACGACCTCCGAACGAGTTACCGTGCCCTCTCCATGGCAAGTGCTGCACGCATTCTGTGCCTTGCCGGTGCCGCCACAGCGCGGGCACTGAATATCGAACTTCATGCGGCCGCCCATCTGCGTCACCTGGCCCGTGCCGTGACACTCCGGACACTGCACCTGGCCGCCGCTCGAAGCCTTCCCCTTGCAGGTGGGACACACCTCTCGCCGCTGGATATCCAGTCGGGCTGTGCCGCCGCGAATCGCCGTCCAGAAATCTACCTGGACCTGGTACTCCAGATCGGTGCCGGGTTCAGGACCACGCGCCTTCTGCTGCGCCGCCTGGGAAAACATTCCCGAGAAGATGTCCTTGAAGTTTCCCCACCCCGAAGACTGCTGCTGTCCGCGAGCGCCCGCCCCCTGGCCTCCCTGGAAGTCCGAAAAGTCGAAGCCGCCGAAGTCAAACTGCACGCCCTCGTCACGATGTCCCCCCGCCGTCCGGCCATAGCCGCCTCGCGCTGCAGCTTCCGCCGCCGCAGGATCGATCTGATCGGAGTAGAAGCCAAGCTGGTCATAAACCTTGCGCTTCTTCTCATCGCTCAGAATGTCGTGAGCCTCGGAGATCTCCTTAAACTTCTCTTCGGCCTTCTTGTCATTGGGATTGACATCGGGATGGTACTTCCGCGCCTGCTTCCGGAATGCCTTGCGAATCTCATCCGGGGTGGCCGTCTTCTTGACCCCGAGTATGCCGTAATAGTCCTTCTGATTTGTCGTCGCCATTGTTTTCTGTGCAGGGTATATCCGCTTCTTCTATCGGAGTACCAGTACCTTACAAAATGAGCCTACAGCAATTCCGCCTCCGGCATAGCCAGAAGATGCAGTCGCAGTGCTGTTTTGTCTCTCGCCAGGCCACCAGCAAAACCTCGCTGGCGGCCCGTAGCCAGGAGAGACATGCGCCCCATCTGCTCCTCTGGGATACGCGGAAAGCGGAACAGCCGAAAGCCGGTATGACCCCTCAATTCCAGATCTGACGCACCTGAACAGGCTCGACATTCCAGAGCAGATCCGGCTCAACATGCCGCATCTTCGCCGCGAATGACTCCGCCTCTTCCTGCGTATTGAACAGAACTTTGTTATAGACCTTGCCTGCGCGCCATTGCTCGCATTTCCAAACGGTATCGGTCATCTTTTTCTCCACATCCTTCCTTATTAAAAAAGACGGGGCGTTCCAGAATCTCTGGAAACACGCCCCGTAGTCTTACCTACGGGGAATCGTAACCGTTACAGCTACGATTCCCCGTAGTGTTCGGTTCCTCTTACTTCTTCTCGTCGACGTCTACGTACTCGGCATCGATGACGCCTTCATCCTTCTTCTCGGCACTCTCTGCCGGCGCACCACCGTCTGCCGGCGGGGCGGCTCCGGCCGATGCCGCGGAAGTGGCCTTGTACATAGCTTCGGCCATCTTGTGCGAGGCCTCGGTCAGCTTGTCGCGCGAGGCGTTCATTTCTGCTGCGGTCGGCGTGCCTTCGAGCGTCTTCTTTGCCTCGGCAAGCGTGCTCTCAACCTCTGCCTTGTCGCTCGCGGAGACCTTGTCGCCGCTCTCCTTGAGCATCTTCTCGATGTTATAGACGAGGTTATCGAGACCGTTGCGGGCTTCAATCTCCTCGCGCTTTGCCTTGTCTTCGGTGGAGTGAGCCTCAGCTTCCTTCGCCATCCGGTCCACTTCTTCCTTGCTTAAGCCGCTGGAGGACGTGATCTGGATCCGCTGATCCTTACCCGTCGCGGTATCCTTGGCCGTCACGTTCAGAATGCCGTTCGCATCGATGTCAAAGGTCACCTCGATCTGCGGCACCCCACGCATGGCGGGAGGAATACCAGCGAGCTTGAACTTGCCCAGCGTGCGGTTCTGGCTCGCCATTGGGCGTTCGCCTTGCAGCACGTGCACTTCCACCTCAGTCTGGTTGTCGGCTGCCGTCGAGAAGGTTTCCGTCTTCTTGGTCGGGATCGTTGTGTTGCGCGGAATCATGGTCGTCGCCACGCCACCCAGCGTTTCGATGGAGAGCGTCAACGGCGTCACGTCCAGCAGCAGCAGATCCTTCACTTCGCCTGCCAGGACACCGGCCTGAACCGCCGCTCCGATGGCAACCACTTCATCGGGATTCACTCCCTTGTGAGGTTCCTTGCCAAAGAGCTTTGTGACCAATTCCTGGATGGCCGGCATACGCGTCTGACCACCAACCAGCACGACTTCGTCGATCTTGCTGGCGTCGATCCCAGCGTCTGCCAGAGCCTTCTTGCAGGGCTCGATCGAGCGCTGCAGCAGATCGCCCACCAACTGCTCCAGCTTGGAGCGAGTCAGCTTCCGCACCAGGTGCTTCGGGCCGGTCGCATCTGCCGTGATAAAGGGCAGATTGATCTCGGTTTCCATCGTGGTGGATAGCTCGATCTTGGCCTTCTCCGCAGCATCCTTCAGCCGCTGCAGGGCCATCTCGTTCCCCTTCGAACGCAGGTCGAGGCCTTCATCCTTCTTAAACTCCTCGGTCAGCCAATCCACAATGCGTTGATCCAGGTTGTCGCCGCCCAGATGCGTATCGCCATTGGTCGATTTCACTTCGATGACGCCCTCGCCAACCTCCAAAACCGAGATGTCGAAAGTGCCGCCACCAAAGTCATAGACCGCAATGGTCTCGTCCTTCTTCTTGTCCAGGCCATAAGCCAATGCGGCGGCTGTCGGCTCATTGACGATGCGCTTTACATCCAGACCCGCGATGCGGCCCGCATCCTTGGTGGCCTGGCGCTGCGCATCATTAAAATACGCAGGAACCGTGATTACGGCCTCGGTTACCGACTGGCCGAGATAATCCTCCGCAGCCTTCTTCAGCTTCTGCAGGATCATGGCCGAGATCTCAGGCGCCGTATAGTCCTTGCCCTGCGCCTCAATAACCACATGGTCGCCCGACTGCTTGACCTTGTAGGGCACCATCTTCATCTCATCGTTCACTTCGTTGAAGCGGCGGCCCATGAACCGCTTGATCGAATAAATCGTGTTCTCTGGATTCGTGATCGCCTGACGCTTTGCCACCTGGCCTACCAGGCGCTCCCCGCTCTTTGTGAAAGCCACAACCGAGGGCGTAGTCCGGCCACCCTCCTCATTGGCGATTACCTTCGGTTCGCCGCCTTCCATCACTGCCACGACCGAATTTGTCGTGCCGAGGTCGATTCCAATAATTTTTGCCATTTTGCTCTTCCCACCCTCGAATTTCCGCTGTAACTAATCTTGAACTTACATTTGCCAGCATCGCACTTGAGTCAAATGCTGTCAAGGTATCTGATGTCGATTATCACTATCACGATTCGAAAAGTTATAACGTCCAGTTTATGAATCACTTGACCTTGTTTCTGCGTCAAAGCTTTATTCAGGAAAGTGCTCCTCCGCAAGCCGAGGACGCTCGAATTCCGCAATTCAGACCCATAAACTGTTCTATTGTTTAGGATTCTCCAATGGCTGAACCATCTGGACAGGCTGCCCCGGTCAGCAACCCTTGGCTTGTGGCTATCTCCGTCATGCTGGCGACCTTTATGGAGGTCCTCGACACGGCGATCGCTTCGGTTGCCCTGCCCTACATCGCGGGCAGCTTGTCCGCCAGTACTTCAGAGGCAACCTGGGTCCTGACCAGTTACCTGGTCGCCAACGCCGTCATTCTCCCCGCCAGCAACTGGTTTTCTCTTCGTTTTGGGAGGAAGCGCTTCCTCATCACCTGCGTCATCCTGTTCACCATTGCTTCCTTCTTCTGTGGTGCGGCACCAACTCTGCCGCTGCTGCTGGTGGCTCGCGTTCTCCAGGGGGCAGGAGGCGGCGCGCTTCAGCCTATCTCCCAGGCCGTTCTGCTGGAGAGCTTTCCTCCTGCCAAGAGGGGTGCGGCGATGGCCTTCTTTGCCTTCGGAATCGTCGTGGCGCCTGTTTTGGGACCGACGCTCGGCGGCTGGCTGACGGATACCTATAGCTGGCGATACGCCTTTTACATCAATATCCCCATCGGCATCCTGGCGGTCTACATGATCAACCGCTTTGTGCACGATCCGTCATACATCAAGCACGCCAAGGTTCATCCCTTCGACAACCTGAGCTTCGGTCTTCTCCTTGTCTGGGCCGGTTGTTTGCAGGTGGTGCTCGACAAGGGGCAGGAAGACGACTGGTTCGGCGCGATCTGGGTTCGCTGGGCGGTCTTTGCCATGGTCGTCTGCCTGATCTGGTTTATCGTTCGTTCCTGGAGAAACAGGAACGGGCTCGTGAACCTCCAGATTCTCAAGAACCGCAACTTTGCGGTTGGCTGCCTGCTCATCTCCCTGCTGGGCGTGGCCATCTACATCACCATCACGATGCTCCCGCTCTACTACCAGGAGGTGCTTGGATATACGGCATTCTCGGCGGGCCTGGTGGTAGGTCCACGCGGCATTGGATCGATTCTCGGCATGCCGATCATCGGCTGGATCTCCAATAAGGTGGACAACCGCCTCCTGCTCACCTTTGGCTTTACCGGCTTTGCCATCTGCTCGATCATCTTTGGGAGGGTGGATCTGGACATCAGCCCCACGACGCTGCTGATTCCCATCGTGATCACCGGTTTTGTCCTCAGCTTCGTATTTGTGCCTATTTCTTCGCTGGCCACCTCCACGATCCGCAATGAAGACATGGGCAATGCCACCGGCATCTTTAACCTGCTGCGAAATGTAGGGGGGTCCATCGGCATCGCAGGCGCGCAGACCATGCTCATCCGGCGCACGGACTTCCATCGGAGCAACCTGGTGGCGGCGGTTCCCCGTGCTGGGGCCGTCTACCAAAGCGTTACGCAGGAATACACAAGCTTTCTGGCGCGGCATCTCGGAAAAGCCGCAGGCGGTATGGCTGCCCAGGGTGAGTTGTACCGGCAGCTCAATCAACAGGCTCTGCTCTGGTCCTTTGTCGATATCTTCCGCTGGACGGCGCTGCTGGGTTTCCTCGCCGCAATCCTCTCCTGGCTCTTCCAGAACGTGAAGCACAGGTCCGGCGCTACGGCGATGCACTAGGCCTGTTAACCCCATCCACTCAGGCAGGGTTAGCAGGCCCTCATTGCGTTCCCGGTCACCAGCCCAGCGGAACAAACTTCTTGAGCCCAGGGTCATAGAACTCAATGGTCCCGCTGAGGATGTCATAGAACCAGCCATGAACCTGGAGTCGGCCCTCCGCCAACGCGCCGGCAACCTCGGGATGAGACTTCAGGTTCTGCATTTGAGCGATCACGTTGGCGTGAATGAGAGCCACGACGCCTGGCTCGGTCTTCGTTCCCTGGCCTTCGCTCCCTACTTCATCGAGGAAGTTCCAGGCGCTTTCCACATAGTGCAGCCACTGGCTCGCCGCAGGCAGCGCCGCCACGGACTGCTTATCGAGCGCGGCTTTGATGGCACCGCAATCCGAATGGCCGCAGATGATGATGTGCCGGACCTTCAGAACCTGCACGGCATACTCAATGGTTGCGGAGACGCCTCCGGCCATCTCTCCATTGGGGGGCACTACGTTGCCGACGTTCCGGCAGATGAAGAGATCTCCCGGCTCGGTTTGGAGAATAAGGTCGGGCACGATCCGCGAATCGGCACAGGTAATAAAGAGCGTGTCGGGCGACTGCCCCTCCGAGAGAAGGTGAAAGTGCTCCCTTTTCTCAGGAAATGCATCGCGGCGGAATTGCCGGTAACCTTCGAGTAATCGCTTCATATCTCTCTATCCTCAGATGCTTGAGTCTCTATTCTCGAGCAGTTGCTCACCGCGGCTCAACTTCGCCGGCAATCTTCTGTCGTCACCCACTCAGAAGGAAACGCTCAGAGGGTAACCATGGAATGCAGGAGCCTTTATAGAGATGCTCGCACTTCTCCGTTTGACGCGTACGGAGCATGGAATTTCCGAAAGCATAGCAGACCAGCGAGGCACACCCGTCAGGAGCTGACCTGCTAATCTGCAGGGAGAAATTTTTGGAGCTTAACGCATGACTCTGCCACACGTCCGACACTCGATCGCTGTTCTTCTGCTGGCCGCGTTCTCCGGCTCTCTGCACGCACAAGCTGTAGACACACTCCCTGCGGATCTTCGCAGCAAGATCGACGCCGTTGCGGCAGAGGTACTGGAGGCGACAGGTGTGCCCTCTGCTTCGCTTGCCGTGGTGAAGGACGGCAAAGTCGCGTATACGCACGCGTACGGCCTGGCGCGTCTCTCACCCCCGCTGTCCGCCGAGCCTTCTATGCGTTACTCGATCGGTTCGATCAGCAAGCAGTTTACTGCGGCGGCGCTGCTGCTGCTGCAGCAGGATGGCAAGCTGAAGCTCGACGACCCGGTTGCGAAGTATCTGCCCGGGCTTACCCGGGCCAACGAAATCACGCTGCGCATGCTGCTCTCCCACACCTCCGGCTATCAGGATTACTGGCCGGAGGACTATGTAATGACGCCGATGCTCGAGCCTGTTACCAGCAAGGAAATCCTCGACACGTGGGCGAAGAAGCCGCTCGACTTCGATCCCGGGACCAAATGGCAATACTCCAACACAAATTATGTGATCGCCGGGGTCATCATCGAGCAGGTGAGTGGAATGCCGGTCCTGCGTCTCCTTCAAACGCGCGTCTTTACTCCGCTTGAGATGAAGTCTGTCTACAATACCGACGAAGGACGCCTCCCTGCCGGGGATGCAACCGGCTACTACCGCCATGCTCTCGGGCCGCTTCGCCCCTCTCCCAAGGAAGGCAAAGGCTGGATGTTTGCTGCCGGGGAGTTGGCCATGCCCGCCTACGATCTGGCTTTGTGGGACATCAGCCTGATGAATCGATCCCTGCTGGCTGCCACGTCGTACCAGCAGATGTTCGATGAAGCAAAGCTGAAGGATGGCGGCGCTACCGGCTATGCCCTTGGCATCCAGGTCAGCCGGCTGGAGGGACATCTTCTACTGGAGCACTCGGGCGAAGTCTCCGGCTTTGTCTCGGACAACCTCATCGACGTGGACAACAAAGCAGCCGTCGCCGTGCTGACGAACCAGGATGCGATCTCCGCCGCAAGCAGCATTGCGCGCAAGGTGAGGCAACTGCTGGTTGGCCAGCCCTCCGTTGCCGGGAGCAGCGAGGAGACCCGGGCGGCTGCCGTCTTTGCCGGACTGCAGGACGGCAAAATCGACAGGAGCCTTTTTACGAAGAATTGCAATGACTACTTTGACGAAGTGGCTTTGCAGGATTTCGCGCAGAGCCTCAAGCCGCTGGGGACTCCGGAGAGCTTCCACCAGACGCACAGCGGACTTCGCGGCGGCATGACGTTTCGCGTCTTTCACGTGGTGTTTCCCCACCAGCAGTTGACCGTTACTACGTACGAGATGCCCGACAAAACTTTTGAGCAGTACCTCGTGATGCCCGCGCAGTAATTCTCCTCTGGAATTGCCGGTTCGAACGCTATGTCGTTCGAGGTCGCGCCGCGAGGCGCTGAGCGGTGTAATCTGTTGCGGGAGATGAACCAATGAACTATCGCGCCCTGGGTCGCACGGGATGGAAGGTTTCTGAAGTCAGCTTTGGTACCTGGGCCATCGGCGGCTCGTGGGGCACGGTGAATGACGAGGAATCTCTCGCCACGTTGCGCGAAGCCCTCGATTGCGGCGTCAACTTCCTCGATACAGCCGACGTCTATGGCGACGGACGCAGTGAGCGATTGTGCGCGCAGATCAGGCGCGAGCACAAGCAGGATCTCATTATCGCCACCAAGGCAGGCCGCGGCCTGAATCCGCACACCGCTGAGGGCTACAGAAATCTGACGCCCTTTGTCGAGCGCAGCTTGAAGAACCTCGAGACCGATTGCCTCGACCTTTTGCAACTGCATTGTCCACCGACCGATGCCTACTACATGCCGGAGATCTTCGATGGGCTCGATGAACTGGTGGAAGCCGGGAAGATTCGCTATTACGGAGTGAGCGTAGAGCGAGTGGAAGAGGCGCTGAAGGCGATCGAGTACCCCAATGTTCAGACGGTCCAGATCATCTTCAACTGCTTCCGCCAGCGTCCCGCCGGGCTATTCTTTGAGCAGGCGAAGAAACACAACATCGGCGTGCTGGCGAGAGTGCCACTGGCAAGTGGGCTGCTTACCGGCAAGCTGCGGCGGGACTCACAGTTCGCTGCGGACGACCATCGCAACTTCAACCGTCGCGGCGAGGCCTTCGATGTTGGCGAAACCTTCGCCGGCATCGACTACGACAAGGCCCTGGACGCGGTGGAGGAGTTGCGCGATCTGCTGCCGCCCGAAGTAAGCATGGCGGAATTCGCCCTGCGCTGGATCCTGATGTTCGATGCCGTCTCCTGTGCCATTCCCGGGGGCAAACACGCCGCACAGGTCTTTGAGAATTGCCGCGCCTCCGACCTGCCGCCCCTCTCCCCGCAGACCATGGCGAAGGTGAAGGAGATCTACGACCGCCGCATCCGGCCCTTCGTCCACGACCGCTGGTAGGTGCTGGCCGCACGGGCGGGCGCGGCTTTCGCCGCCAGTCAAGCTCGCGGCATGAAGTTTTCCCGCTAAATACGTCTGGATGCATACGATATTTCCGATTTATTTCCGGCCCGGGAATGGATTTTTGCCAGGAGACACCGCGTAGCGACCAACGGGAGCGCAAGAGCGAGCATCGTTTCCCATAAAATAGCGGCGAAAGCCGCGCCCGCCCGTGCGGCCAGCACCGCTGGTAAACTAAGGATGGCTAACTATGTTTGAGAACCTTTCTGAAAAGCTGCAGCGGGCGTTTAAGAATCTTCGCGGTCAAGGTGTTATCACCGAGGAGAACATCGGAGAAGCGCTGCGCGAAATCCGCGTCGCGCTGCTGGAAGCCGACGTCAACCTGAATGTCGTCAAAGATCTGATTGAGCACATCCGCGTCAAGGCCATCGGCCAGGAAGTGATGACGGCTCTTTCGCCTGGCGAACAGGTAATCAAGATCGTCCGCGATGAACTGATGACGCTGTTGGGCAAGGACACAGCGCGATTCCAGTTTGCCTCTCGGCCGCCGACCGTGATTTTGATGGCCGGTCTGCAGGGCTCGGGTAAAACGACCACCTCCGGCAAGCTTGCAGCCTGGCTGCAGAAGGGTGGACACCGGCCCATGTTGGTTTCGGTGGACGTCTATCGCCCGGCGGCACGGGAGCAGTTGAAGGTGGTAGCCGCCTCGATCAAAGCCAGTCTGTACGAGGGAGATTTGAAGGGCGAGGCTCCCGGCTCCGCTCTGGTGGAACGCCTTGCGAAGGAGGCCCGGCGGGAGGCGGTCAACTCGGGTTGCGACACGCTGATCGTCGATACGGCCGGCCGCCTCCATGTGGATGAGCAGCTGATGGACGAGATGCAGCAGTTGAAGACGCTGCTGAATCCGCAGGAGATTCTGTTCGTCGCCGATGCCATGACGGGCCAGGATGCAGTGCGCTCCGCAGAGGAGTTCCACAAACGCCTTGCGCTGACCGGAGTGGTGCTTACCAAGATGGATGGCGATGCTCGCGGTGGCGCGGCTCTCTCCATTCGCCAGGTTACCGGCCAGCCGATCAAGTTCATCGGCACTGGCGAAAAGCCAACTGCGTTTGAACCCTTCCATCCTGATCGCATCGTCGGCCGCATCCTCGGCATGGGCGACATCATGACGCTGATCGAGCGCGCGGAAGAGACGCTGGACAAGAAGAAATCCGAGGACTTCGCAAAGAAGGCCCTCTCCGGCGACGGCTTCTCGCTGGAAGACTTCCGCGATCAGCTTCGTCAGATCCGCAAGCTGGGCTCGCTGCAAAGCATTATGAAAATGCTTCCTTCGGTTGGCCCCTTTCAGGGCATCCAACAGATGGCCGACCAAGTGGACGAAAAGCAATTTGTGCACGTGGAGGCGATTATCAACTCCATGACGCCGAAAGAACGCAACAATCACGAAATCATCTCTGGAAACCGAAGGAAACGAATCGCGCGTGGTTCCGGCACAACCGTGCAGGAAGTGAACCAGCTACTGCGCCAGTATGCCCAGATGAGGAAGATGTTCAAATCTGCGGGCAAGGGCGGTGCCTTGCAGCGGCGGTTGATGGGAACCATGGGCGGAATGCGCGGCATGGGCAGGTAGGATAACGAACAAGAAACTGGATTGCGGTTATGGAAAACGTATTGCACCTGCAGGACCAGCTTGACGAAATTACAGCAAACACACGGCTGCTGGTTCAGCCGGAACGTCTTGAAGTGAGCGAGCGCGCCGTCAGGGACCTCTTTGGTTCCGGCGTTGAGAACAGGATTCTGCCTGTTGGTGCGAAGGCTCCCGAGTTTACCCTGCCAGACTCCACCGGTCCCATGGTTCATAGCAGCGACATGCTGGCGCTCGGCCCGCTGGTCATTGACTTCTTTCGCGGGCGCTGGTGCCCGTATTGTGTGACGGAGTTGGAAGCATGGCGAGGGCTGTATCCGGCGCTGCGCGAGATGGGGACGCTGATGGTTGCCATCTCTCCGCAAACCGTGCGCCAGAATGACTTCACTGCAGGACAACACTCGCTTCCCTTTCCCCTGCTTTCTGACGCGGGATGTGAGGTAGCGGCGAAATTCGGTCTCGTCTATCAAGTACCGGAGTTCCACCAGCAGTACTATCGCAGCATCCTGGTGAATGTTCCTTTCGTAAACGGCGATGAGAGCTGGCGACTGCCCTTGCCGGCGACCTATGTGATCGACCGGGATGGCACAGTGCTCTTCGCAGAGGCGCATGCCGATTTTCGAGTTCGGCCAGAGCCAACCGAAATCCTGGATCTGTTGCGCCGTCGCGTGTATAAGTAAGCGCCCCGAGAATCCGTTGCCGTTAATTCCTGCGCTATGCACATGCAACCGGAAGATGGTGGTTCTATCTGGCAATGCGCGTGAGATAGGGTATCGCGGTCCCACCGCATGGATAGCTATTGCTTCTCTGGCCTCTAGCTTAACGAGGCAAGGGCCGCTATAAGTTGCAGGAAGAAAGATTCTGGAAAGAGTGGATCGGACGGCCTCGAACCAGACGCGAAAGATGTTTGCAGTATGGTAGTTTCTGCCCTGTTATACACAGGCCATCGTTTGACCCACCCCCCTGCGATTGTTACTATGATGTTGCGGGGTGGAGCAGTCCGGTAGCTCGTTGGGCTCATAACCCAAAGGTCGTTGGTTCAAATCCAACCCCCGCAACCAATCAAATCAATAACTTAGCTAAATTATTCAGAGTTTGACGACCAACTTCGCGACCAACTAGCGTCCAAACATCATTGAATCTGTAGTCTACGTCCCCTTCCTCGGCCTTTCTGGCCTCCTTATATTTCTCACCTACATCAGCCTCGCGGGTTTATGGCCTCCAAAGAGCCAAACGCTACTCTGGTCCTGATTCATCATCGAACCCATACCTGCCATTCTCTCTATAAAAGAGCAAGCCTGCCGACTGTCTACCGTACGCGGCAAGGAAGCCTGATTGTATGGCTCAATCGCAGCGGGGTCGCCTCTGAGAGGAATCTCTCGGCCCTCAATCCCGCAGTTGCTGCCAGCACTTCCAGGGCTGGTTTATTCATTCGATCCTGGACCTCTCCGAACCGTTATTCAGTGATTCAATTGCCGTCGAGATCTGTTGTGTAGAGGTCGCCGGAACGGATGTGAACTCGAACGAGCGGGACGCTGTCTGGAGCGATGCCGCAGAAGAAATAATCTCCTGGGCTAACGGATCGAAACGCCTTCAGAGTAGTAATCTGCTCCAGCCGCCCGTCGCGAATATTGACGCGATAGAGCGGTTGATACTCCTTCAACGAAGCTTGGAAATAGATTGTTTGGCTGTCTGGGGACCATATCGGGTTATTGGCCGATGTGCTTGCTAAAGTCGTCCAGGTGCGCGCGGCTACGTCGTACAGCATCAGGTTCTGTTGATCGAGCGTGGTTGCAGCTATGTAGCGACCATTCGGGGACCACCGCGGACTGAAGAGGCCCTCTGAATGAGGTATGGGAGTGGTATGCCCTGTTTCAAGATCAAGCACATCCAACATGCGAGGAGCATTCTCTTTCCCCATCATGTCGTAAACTCTTCCGAAGACCAGATAGCGGCCGTCAGCCGACCAGGATGGATCGGCAGCATTCCTATATTCCTGGAGCAGGCGCTGGGGATTACCGCCATTGGCGCTTAGCAGATAAATCTGCCACGGTTCATCCGGCTCCCTGGCCATGATAGCCAGTCTCTGTCCATCGGGCGACCAGGTTGCGAGAAAGACGTTGATAGAGTCGGGAGTCAGCTGAATCCGTTCACTGCCATCCACTCGGGCACGCCAGAGCCGATGTCGAGAGTCGACCCATGCGACCCATTGGCCATTGCGAGAAAAGTTCAGTCGAACCGCATTGGAAAGAAAACCCGACTTCGCCACGAACTCATCGCGTGCCGCATCATAGGAATACAACTTAGAACGAGAGTTGACGCCCAGGAAAAAGATTCGATGGCCAGAACGGGCGGCCACCGGAGCCTTGTAGTTCAAAGGACCATTTGTGATTTTGATTGGGCTCGATGTGGCCTCCCCGTTCGTTCTCCAAAGATCGGTGCGGCCCTCTCGTGTCGCTTGAAAAATAAAGATCTTGCCGTCAGACGTCCAGGTTCCGCAACACTCATTGGAAGGAGAGTTCCAGTTCTTCATAAGCTTCTCCGGCGTTGAGCTGCCAGCGCGAATCTCCCACAGAGAAGAGTTATGCCTCGTTGGATCGATCGCAGTAAAACGAAGAAGCTTGTGATCCGGAGACCAGCGCAGCCAATAAACCCCACCGAACGGTAGACTGGCGAAACGCCTCGATGTGGCATTATCCAGACGAAGCTCGATTAGCTGATTGCCAATGGAGTAGAGGATCCCTTTGCCATCCGGCATCCACGTTGCATCGTCGGCGAGAATATTAGAGACACGGAAGGCTGAACCACCTCTGATGGGCACGATCCAGAGCGGTTGTCCGGATTTTGCGGATAAGTGCCCCCTTACGAGCAATTGAGAGCCATCTGGAGAGATGTCTCCGAGTGCAGGATTCACGATTTCGCTCGGAAGCTGCAAGGCTTGCACATCGCCTTCGCTTATCGCGATTTTTGAGGGAACTGCCCGGCCATCCTCGATAGCGGAGGCAAATACGTCCACGCCATCGGTGGCTGTGGCCGGCAGGTTCTCCATAAATGGCGCTCCAGGCGAGAGATTGCCGGTTTCGGTCACCGGCGAGATCCGGGGTACCGTGGATGCCTCAAACCGCGAACCCCAGAGCCGGCCAAGAAGAATGCAGATCACCGCGCATATGACTGCGATAGAAGCCATATATAGATAGCGCATTCTATAGACAGAACGAGGTGGCGCTGCGGAAGCTGATGTAGTTAGGACAGCAGGTTCTATCCCTGTTTCCTTATCCAGCGAAATTATCTCTGCGGGTAGTTCCATCGATGTGGCGGGAACAGAAATATCCTGACTAACCGATATAACAGGAGCAATGAAGCGATAGCCTCTGCGCGTCAGCGTCTCAATAAACCGGGGATTAACGGCAGAGTCACCAAGAGCCTCGCGGATTCGGTTGATCGCAGTCCCAAGAGAGTGTTCGAATTCGACAACAGTGTCCTGGCCCCAAAGCTCTAGTTGGAGTTCTTCGCGGCTAATGATTTCGCCGGGCCGCTCAACGAGGATAGCCAGGAGTTTAAATGGCTGGCTCTGTAGTTTGACTCGACGGCCCGCCTTCCACAGTTCGCCTGTCTTGAGATCGGCTTCGAAAAGGCCGAAACGCACTCGTGTTGTATCAACAAGTGAAGGCGGCATAGTTAATCAAGTCATCCGCAACTACATAAGGCTCACTGAATCGTTGGCGGTAATTGTATGCCGCAATTCCCTTTTCATGTCCCTAAATTCCGTTTTGACCGGAGCGCGGCACGGAAACTTATCGCCTATATTACAGAAAATAGAGGCCTTATCAGGAGAACTTTTTTTGGAAAAAGAGTAAAGCTTTGTGCATTGCAGATCCTATGGGGAAGGGCTTTGATTGGCCATCGTTATCCAAATCATGCAGCAGAAATGCTGGCTATAGTGCTTTTCCCCAGTTGCAGGAATGTAGATGTCGTTGTGCATGGAACATATTTATGAGGAAACTTCTCATGCACTCACACCTTTTGCCTTCCTCCTCCGTGTGGAAACGCACTATTGGGATCCCGGAGGCAGGCAGATGTCACAAAACTCAAACGGAGGACAGGGAATTTTGCGCATGGCGGTCGCCTTGACGCGAGTTCTGATCCTTATGTTGTTCCTGGTAGCGTGTTGGCGCGGAGAATTAGCTTTTGCGCAGGATGCTCGCGCAACAATCGGAGGCCGCGTTACAGATCCACAGGGCTCCGTTATTCGGGGAGCGACCGTCACCGTGGTGTCCGACGACACCAATGTCGCGCGTAGTTCAGACAGCAACAACGATGGTCTATGGCAAATTCAACTGCTTCTTCCGGGAAGCTATCACTTCACGATTACGTCCCCGGGCTTCCGGACAGAGCGGCGTATGGGCATTACGCTCCAGGCTGCCGACGTCAAGCAAATTGATGTGCAACTCACAGTTGGGAGCCAGGTCCAGTCCGTCACAGTTGTTGCCGACACACCACTGATCGACACTACTGCAGCCACTTCCGGCACGGTGGTTACCCGCGTCGAGCTTGATACACTACCCACGCAGTCCCACGTGCCGACTCTTTTTGCAACGCTGGCTCCCGGCGTCATACAGCGAGAACAGGGCTCAAATGTGGCTCGCGCTTGGTCTAACGACGCAGCCTCCCAATTCACCGCAGACGGCGGTCGTAACACCACCTATTCCAATAATTTTCAACTTGACGGCATGCCCAACACCAAAACCGGCGGAGATATCAACTTTATTCCGCCCATGGACAGCGTGCAGGAATTTCGCGTTCAGACGAACGCCTACGATGCTTCAATCGGTCGCCAGGCAGGTGCCACCATCAACATGCAAACGCGCAGTGGCGGCAAGCAGTATCACGGTGTTCTGTACGAGTACAACCAGAACAACATTCTCAATGCGAACTCATACCAGAACAACCTTATTGGCTTGCCGAGATCTTCCGTCCACTTCAATCAGTTCGGAGGCACCATCGGGGGCCCGGTTCGGCTGCCAAAGATATACAACGGAGAGGGCCGCACCTTCTTTTTTGTCGCTTACGATAAGACCATCAACACGAACCCGCTGTCACCGACGCTCTCCGTGCCCACGCAACTTGAGCGCTCGGGAGATTTCAGCCAGTCCTTCACAACTCAACTTGTGAACGGCACGCGAGTCGTCTACCCGATCAAAATATATAACCCATACCAGGTTGACTCGAAGGGCAACCGGCAAATCTTCGCTGGATCCGTAATCCCGTCCACACTCCTTGACCCTATTGCACAAAAGATTCTTGCCTTTTTGCCATTGCCCAATGCCAAGGGTGATGGCACATCAACCGACTCGAACAACTTCGTCTCACCTGCTCTTCGCAGGGACACTTATCCTGTAGTCTCGGTCCGGGTCGACCAAAACTGGAACAACTCACAGCATAGCTTCCTCACTGTCAACTGGGACCATCTCACCGAGATTACAGATAACTGGTTCAATACAATCGCTACCGGTACCAACCGTGTCCGCGTTACGAAACGAATCGGCATTGATCATCTCTGGACGATGAGCGACAACCGTATTCTTTCCATGCACTACACGCTTAACAGATGGGAGAATCCCGAATCCAGCCTCGGTGCGGGTTTCGACCCCACCAGTCTAGGATTTTCATCTACGTTTACGTCACAACTCGCTAAGCCGTCATTTCCCTACATCAGGGGTTTTGCCGGTGATTTCGGCGCTTCAAATGCACAATCCAGCAACTTTGATACCGATCATACGTGGGCAGCAACTCTTACCCAAATCTACAACAAGCATAGTTTTCGTTTCGGCGCTGAATACTGGGTTCTGCAGCACGCAGTTGCCAACCGCGGCAACCAGGGAGAGTTTGACTTCGGTAGTGAGTGGACCCGTCAGAATGCACTTACATCAGGAGGTACCGGAAACGGCAGTACCTTTGCCTCCTTTGTGTTAGGCCTTCCGAATGGCGGGAATGTACCAGTAAACGCCACAGCTTTTTATTCGCAGCATTATATTGCGGGCTTCTTCCAGGATGATTGGCGCATCACGCCCAGACTAACGTTGAATCTTGGCATGCGCTGGGATCTGGAGCAGCCAGTTACCGAGCGATTCAACCGCTTGACCGATCGATTTGATCCTACGGTGACCAACCCGATCAGCGCTTCGGCCCAGGCTGCCTATGCCAGTATTCTGACAAACTCCTCAACCAACTCAGGCGTTCAGATCTTGAGCCAGTACTTGCCCAGTTCCGCCTACACCGTGATGGGTGCGCAGCTCTTCGCCGGTGTAAACGGTACGCCGCGCACCCCTGTTGATCCTGACTATCATGAGTGGCAGCCGCGCGCAGGCTTCGCTTATACCCTGACACCGAATACTGTGATCCGCGGCGGCTTTGGCCGCTTCACCCAGGCTAGTTTCGTGAATGGCGGACAGAATGGGTTCTCTCGGACTACATCCTTGATAGCCACGCAGGACAATTACATGACCCCGTACGACACGCTCTCCAACCCTTTCCATAGTGGCGTGCTCCAACCTACGGGTTCTTCCCTTGGTCCGTTGACGAATCTTGGCCAGGGCGTTAACTGGGAAGATCCGCACCTCAATCGCATGTACTCCTGGGAGTACTCGCTGCACTTACAACAACAAGTTCGTAGTTGGCTCTTTGAGGTTGGCTACTCTCATAACAAGACCTACGACATCCCCTGGAGCTGGAACCAAAACCTGCCGAGCTTCACCCTGTGGAAGCAACTGCAGCAACCTGTCTTTGACGCAAAGGGTCGGCCCGGCGATATCCTTCCTTGGAATACTCTGGTTCCCAACCCGTTTTACCATCTGCCAAATGTCACTGGAACGATTGCAAATACCAAAACCGTCACGGTCAACCAACTCCTCAATCCCATTCCCCTGTTAGGCAGCATCGGCAAAAACCGTCCAACCGGGAAGAATGGCTACGATTCCATGCAAGCAAAGGCGGAACGCCGCTTTACCAACGGTTTCTCGTTCATCGCCGCCTTCACGTGGTCGAAGCTCTTTGAGGACACAGCCTTCCTTGGCCCGCAAATCGCGGGGCCGCGCATCGAACACAAGCTTGGCGGCGAAGACCGTCCATTCGCTCTCGCTCTCACAGGTGTCTGGGATCTCCCCTTCGGACGTGGAAAGCATTGGGGCACCGGATTACGTCGTCCTATCGACATGGTCATCGGCGGATGGCAAATAACCGGGAATTACTCCTCTAGTTCAGGCGTCCCGGTCGTCTTCTCGACTGATTCTTTTTACAGCGGACATAGCGCTGCTCTTAGCCGTAGCCAGCGCAAACTGCGCCGCTGGTTCGATACCAGCCAGTTCGTCGCATTCCCCAACAAAAACACTGACATCTCAAACTATCCTGCATGGACCAACATCCAGCAAATGCCTGGAGCCAGTTACGTGCCCACAGCCAAGGACACAATACGCAACGGCGTTTACCAGGATTTCGCAACCTACATCCGCAACTACCCAACGCGTTGGGGTGACATTCGCCAGCAGGCCATGAATGAAATGTCTGTGGGCGTTAACAAGAACTTTGCCATTAACTCCACCACCCGCCTGCAGCTTCGCTTTGATACGTTCAATACTTTGAATCATCCTCGTTTTGGCGCACCCGACACCAATCCTAATGATTCGAACTTTGGCGTTGTCGCTTCGTCGCAGATTAACCAGGCGCGCACCGTTGAACTCGGCGGCAAGTTCTACTTCTGAGTGGCCAGAAGTAGTCCTCTGCTGTTTAGCGGCCGGCATTCAGATGGGGACCTGAACTCGAGGTCTCCATCTGAAAAATAAAAACTAACCCCTACAACTCGAGGACAAACTACTGCTCTATTTGTCTATGTCTGAATGCATTGAGCAAAGGGCTGCATTAAGCGAGGAGCGGAACAGAGAATAGCCCGCGAACGTCCTGCGTGGAATCAGCCGTTGAGCACAGATGCTTTGGACGCAAAATGCTGGCGAAACCATTCGACGGTTAGCTCTATACCCTTCTCATAAGGGATGCGGCATGTCCAGCCAGGCAACACGCGGTGCGCTAACGTCAGATCGGGACAACGATTGGTAGGATCCTGGGGAGCTGGAGGCAGATGCTCAATCTGCAGCCCACCAAACAAGTCGCTGACAAAGCGCGCAACCTCAATCACCGGGATCTCACGAGTGTTGCCGATATTCATTGGCCCAGGATGATCCACGGGATCACGCCAGAAGTATCGCTCCAGAGCTTCAAGGATATCGTCGATGTAGCCCCAGCTTCGGGATTGCATTCCGTCGCCGAATACTGTGAGCGGTTTCCCGGTCAGGGCCTGGGTTACGAAGTTGGACACGGCGCGGCCGTCATTGGAGCGCGTGCGGGGTCCGTACACATTGAATAGCCGGACCACTCGAAGATCGAGTCCCCTGGTCCGCCGGGTTTCAAACAGAAGGGCCTCCGTGCAGCGCTTGCCCTCGTCATAGGAAGAGCGCGGCCCGGTACAATCCACTAATCCACGATAGCTCTCGGGTTGCGGAGACACATTCGGATCACCGTAAACCTCCGAAGTAGACGTGTAGGCGAACCGCCCTCCTGGAGCTAAGACATCCAGGAGCCGCATCGCTCCCACCACATTCGCAGAGATCGTCCGCCGAGGCTCCTTCATATACCAGATAGGAGAGGCCGGAGAGGCCAGATGATAGATTTCGTCGAAAAGCTCGTCCGTCTGGAATTGTTCCACATCCGCATGGACGAACCGGAACCTCGGGTCTGCAATGTGAGCCACATTGTCGAATACCCCGGTCCAGAGATTGTCGAGAGCAACGCAAGTCTCGACATCAGGACGCTTCAGGAGTCGATCGCATAGGTGAGACCCAATAAACCCGCAACCGCCAGCAACCAATACCCGTGCCATATCCGGCTTGCCCTTTCTCTACTGGAACACTTACGGCTCACATTCCCCGTAACTTCTAGCTTACCGAAGTGAGTGGTTGGCCTACAAAAATAAATGCGATGGCCATCGTTCCACTTGCAGGGTTTTCAAGTTCAAAGCGCTGAATCTCTCCCGATGAAGAGCCAATGTTTTGAAGAGTCGCTACCTTGCACCAGACTCCTGTGCCTTGTACTCCGCCAATTGCGCATCTACTGTTTCCAGAGAGCGGATCACTTCCCGATCACGAAATTGGGGAGTACTCACAGGATAGTGTGCGTCGAAATCAGGGCTAACGTCATAGAACGAGGGTGGATCACTGGATTCTGTTCGAGGCGACCGGAACATGGACCAAAATCGCTCGTTTTTGCGCCGGAAGAAGCCCTTGATGAATTCGAGTCCGCGGCCGGCATCGAGACCGGACAGCTCGATGAACTCCTTCCTCATCAGCGACCAATCCCTGGCGGCAACGAAGTTATACAACGCATATTCCGAAATGGAGGCGCGTGCGCACCGAGCTGCCCACTCCGGTAACTCGGGAGAGCATTGGATGTGCTGCGAGATGATGGCAATGGCTCCGCGCGCCATTGGCAACAGCATATTGTTTGTCATGCTGCCGGGATGCGCGCGATAGCCGACGAGATATTGCCCCACTGCGGTGATCGGGTACTTGGCAGCAATCTTCAACTCAAAATCAAGATCCTCACATCCCCCCATGCCACGGGATCTCCATGTGGAATCGAAGCCTCCCACTTCAAGCGCCACCTCCCGGCGCACTAAAATCGAACTTCCGTTTCCAATCGGTCGGGCGTAAAGATAGCGCGCAAATGCATACCCGCTGAGCAGAACACCTTGTCCATACCCGAGTATTTGATCCCGCGAATCGATCGATCGGTTCCAGGTGTAAACCGCCGCCGCCTGAAAGCCCCTGCTCAAATCATTGGCCGCCGCTACCTGGCGCTCAATCTTCGTCGGGTGCCACAGGTCATCCGCGTCCAGAAAGGCCACAAACTCGCCGGTTGCTCGATTGAGGCCGGCATTACGGGCCTTGGCAACTCCACCATTCGGGATTGTGATGATCTCAACCCGATCATCCGTCGCAGCAATGGCCTCGGCAATCGCTCTCGTCGTGTCCGTGGAACCATCGTCCACCACGATCACTTGCAGGTTGCTATAAGTCTGCTGGAGAGCGGATCGAAGCGTTCGCTCAATAAACCTTTCTGCGTTATATGCCGGAATTACGACGCTTGTGAGCGCCTGCTTCTTCATAATCATTTATCTATAGATCCTGGGAAATCGCTTTGCGCGGAAAGTACTACCAGTTATCGGTATAAAGAAGATGGCTGCAAGCTGCGGCGTTACAAACGCCGTCGGGGCGTTTAGTCTACCAATGCCTGGCTTTGATTCGGTCACATTTGTCGATTCCTCATTCGTCCTGCGTACAAACAGTCATGAATGAGTATCACTCTAAAGATCACTAACTTAGCAGCGCAAGCTTGATATTTCTTAAGCCAGATTCACTCTGGAATAAGATCGCGTTCTGTACCGGGCTGCATAAAACGATCGGAGAGGATAGACGGGAGAGGGCCTGACTCTATCACTCGACCACGACTCAGCACGATCCCATTGTCGCAAAAGACCAATGTGTTGACTCTGTGGCTTACGACGATGATTGTCATGGATTCCGATAGCTCTTGCAATGATTTGATGATGCCATTCTCGGTTTCGTAGTCCAAGGCATTGGTCGCCTCATCGAGTATCAATATTTCAGGATCCCGAGCGAGAGCCCGGGCTATGCCAATGCGCTGCCTTTGGCCGCCCGACAAACTCAGCCCGCGCGGACCGACGAAGGTATCCAGCCCCTGAGGCATGTCGTCGATGAAATCCGCTTTGGCGTAGCGTGCAGCCCGCTCAATCTTTGCCCGATCGGTCTTCGGCCTGCTATAGGCGATATTTTCCGCAATTGTACCGTCGATGAGGTCTACATCCTGCCCAGCGATTGCAATAGCATTGAGCCAGTCCGAGATATTGATACTGCTAAGCGGCTGACCGTCAACCTCGATCGTCCCTGAGACCGGCTCCAGCAGGCGGCAAAGAAGGTTGATCACGGTCGACTTACCTGCGCCAGACTCTCCAATGAGAGCCGTAGACCGGCCGCTGCGCAATTCAAAGGTCGCCTCCATAAGCGCCGGCTCATTTCGGTCAGGGTATTCGAAGGTGACGTTATTGAACTTTATGCCTTTGTGCAGTCCTGGAAACGCCAGCTTGCCTGTCGGGGTGGGGTTGTCTTTTTGATCGAGGAGCCATTCGACTTCATTAAAGTGACCTGCAGCCGAAGCAAAAGAAGCCCCCGTGTGCTCCACCATGCGGAGATGGGGCTGTAAGCGATTCATCAATACAAGGAAAGCGATCAATACGGGGAGAGACATACCGTTGAACACAGCAATCAGCACCACAGCCAGAAAGAGAATGCCGTGCATTGTTTCGAGCAGCGGCCCCTGAAAGTTCGACAAGGTCTCCGATTTCAGAATGGCGCGACGTACTTCGTCTGAGCTGGCCATGAAGCGCGCGTGCTCCGCTTGCTGATTGTTGAAGAGCCGAATGATGCGGGATCCAAAGATCGCAAACAGCATGCGATCCGCCAGAACCTGGTTCGAGGATACTTTCTCTTTACTAAGCTCACGGAGCCTGGACTCCGCCCGCCTCTGGACATATCTCGCGATCAAGCCGCCCGCGAGCACGATGATCGATAACCGCCAGCTTACGAGGATTAGCAGAACACTGAAAACCAAGGCAGCGGCGCATGCTCCTATACGGATGAGCAAGAGACGCACGGCGTCGGAAGCCTTCCAGGACTCCGTACCCAGAATATTCATCAGTCGCGCAGGTTCCTGGACGAGGAAGAAGGGATAACCAACGCTCTGCAGGCGCGCAGACAACCCACAACGGATATCGTGGCCAACGCGCCCATCCACCCAGGAAGCAAATGTATTCGACACGACCTGGAGAGCACTCTTGAGCAGCAGACAACTCAGGATCACCGCGGAAACGATCAGCAATCGTTCGTTTCGGCCGTAACCTTGTGCGAAGCGCCCGAGGAAAGCCAAGGCGCCCACACCGCCCTTGGATGGTATGAAACTATTGCCGAATGTCGAAAGCAGCGGAATGAGAAGACTTACTCCAAAGCCCTCAAGGACACCGATCACCATTGCCAGGAACGTGACAACGGAGGCCGTCCAGAAGTAGCGGCGCACCAGTGCGGCGAGATGCTTATTTTCCCCGAAAAGATTTATCGGCTTCATCTTCGAGTCGTCCTCTCCGCGCTTCACCGTTGGTTCGGGTTGATTCCACAGCTTCTAATGGGGGTATCGGCCAGTCTCCATCCGATTATAATGGGCCAATTGTTGAGGTTGCAGAATGGGAGACCGCGGCATCGAGGTCGGCAATAACCAGAAAACCGCTGGCTCCATAAGCATTACGGATGCGGATGAAAGCATCGCGGTTGTGCTAACCACATACAACGATGCTGCTTACCTGCAGGAAGCTCTATCCAGCGTCTTCGCGCAGAAGCGTGCAGCTGACGAGGTCATAGTGGTTGACGATGGGTCGGATGTCAGCCCTGCATCTATAATTGCAGATTTTCCTCAGGCAATCTTACTTCGCAAGCCCAATGGCGGCCTGGCTAGCGCTCGCAACCTGGGGCTGCAGAAGGCTCGTTCTCGATATATCACCTTTCTTGATGCAGATGACCGACTGGAGCCGAACGCGACCGCATCCGGCCTTGCCTGCTTCGCCCATAGGCCGGATGCAGCGCTGGTCTACGGTGGCCATCGGCGAATCCATGCGAACGGAGACCGGGCCAGCAACGACATTTATCAAGGGATAAGTAAGGATGCTTATGCCGACATGCTTGCGGGGAATCGCATTGGCATGCACGCAACGGTCTTGTATCGACGAGACATACTTCTGAAGCTCGGCGGCTTCGATGAAGGGCTTCGCAGATGCGAAGACTACGACCTCTATCTCCGTATTGCGCGCAGCTATCCGATTGCCTCCCATCCTGAGACTATTGCGGAATATCGATGGCACGGGCAGAACATGTCCCGTAATACCAAAGAGATGCTGCGGGCTGCGCTTGCGGTGCATAACCGCTATCGTGGCCAAACCCCAAAACAGTGCAGGGCATGGCAGGAAGGGCGGCGTATATGGAAAGCCTGGTACAGCACAGGCCAGTACAAAAATTGGGACATGCATATTGCAGGGAGAAGCGCCGGACAGCGATTCAAGGAGTCCTTGGGCTCAGTGGTGAGATGGATGAAGGATCGGCTTCGTAACAGCCGTCTGAATGCTCTCCGGCCACGGTCCCGCAGCACCTGGCCACCTCGTGTCGGATGCGTCGATTTTGGGCAGCTGTCCAGTACCAGACCTATCAGCCTCGACTTCGGTTGGGATCGCGGTACTCCAGTCGACCGCTACTACATCGAAAACTTTCTGGCCGATCATGCAGGCGATATAACGGGGCGCGTTCTCGAGATTGGGGACGACGCATATAGCCGGCGCTACGGGTCCAAAATCAGCAGGCAGGACGTGCTGCACATCGATCCTCGCCATTCCAAAGCAACGCTATTTGGAGATCTGACTCAACCAGAGGTTCTTCCAGAAGGAGCCTTCGACTGCATCGTTCTGACTCAGACCCTGCAACTGATTTTTGATCTCGAGAAAGCTGTTACGCGCCTTCACGCCGCGTTGAAGTCAGGGGGGATCCTTCTTCTCACCGTGCCCGGAATCAGTCCCATTGATCGAGGGGAATGGGCGAGCAACTGGTGTTGGTCTTTCACAGAGACGTCGATCCGCCGGCTTTTCCAGCAACGCTTTGCCGCTGATGCATTGGAGATCGAGGCGCATGGGAATGTCTTCGCGGCAACAGCTTTCCTGCAAGGAGTAGCACTCGAGGAAGTTGATCGGGTTAAGCTCAACATCCAGGATGAGGCTTATCCCGTGATCATCACCCTGCGAGGCCAGAAGCGCTGAATGCCAACCCCAAGCCTTCTGCCAAGGATCCTTGCCCGATTGCATCGGCGGCGACCGCGACCCTTAATCCTCATGTACCACCGTGTGGTGCGAGTTCAGCACGATCCGTGGGGGATTGCCGTTGACCCGGAATTTTTTGAAGAGCAGATCGATTACGTGAAGCGGCATCGTAGCGTGATGTCCATGGATGAGTTAGTCCAACAACTCAACAGGAAGACCTTGCCGGCGGATGCGGTAGCCATCACCTTTGATGACGGCTACCGCGATAACCTTATCCAGGCCAGACCGGTTCTGGTCCGTCATGGTGTGCCTGCCTGCATGTTCCTCACGACGGGCTATGTCGACCGGAACGTACCCTTCTGGTGGGACGAGCTTGCCGCAATGATCCTCGCGTCAAGGCACTCCATGCATTGCGAACAGGTCTGCGGTGTTGAAACTATCCTCCTCGATTGGCCGGCATTGGACGCCCCCGCCGCTGCGACGAATTCATGGAGAGCATGGGATGAGCCACTTACCGCCAGGCAGAGGGCATATGTGGCAATCTGGCGAATCCTTCAGCGCCTTCCGGAAGAGGAACGCAATGCAACAATGGATTCTCTCCGGCTTCGCTTCGAGGCGATCCCGGACCCTGTAGCGATGCCGATGACGGCACACGAAGTACGCAGCTTTCTCGAAGGCGAACTTATGGCTCTCGGCGCTCACAGCGTCACACACTCCCCTCTCACGAGCCTGAACCGGCTTGAGAGCCGCCGCGAAATTGCGCTCAGCGGACAACAATGCCGTATCCTTGCCGGCGAACGCGTGCACGGTTTCGCTTACCCGCATGGAGATATGAATTCAGAGGTGCAAGGAGATGTAGAGGCTCTCGGCTTCTCCTGGGCATGTTCTACCGAAGGTGCATGGTTGGACCGCGACCAGTTGAATCTCTATGCTCTGCCCCGCATTGCCGTCCCCAACGCTCCATTGCGGACTTTTATCGGCCTGATGAGGGCCTGACTCGCGTCCGGGAAATCTGGCTGCAGATTGCCCATATCGGAGGTCCGTCCTTCCTTCCAAGGCTCCGAGACAGATTTTCATAGAAACTTAGTTCTGCCTCGTTGTAAATTCCAGGGCGAGCAACGCCTGGGCTGTCTTCGACATCTTATCGGCATACCGGAATCGGGCAGCATTATGAAGTTTGGGTGCTTGAACGCAAAGGAGTTCCGTGAACTGTCACATCTGTCAACAATCTGTCACGATGTTCGCGCAATCGACGATTCTAAGTAAGTATCAGGCATCCTACTTCCGCTGTACTGCGTGTGGCTTTATCCAGATAGCAAATCCCACATGGCTGCCGGAAGCTTACTCGCATGCCATATCCAAGCTGGATACAGGCATCATGCAAAGAAATCTTGCGAACGCCGACCTTACATGCGCGGCGATTCGGCTTTTTGCGCCGAATTCCAAACTGTTCCTGGATTATGGGGGTGGACACGGAACCTTCGTCCGAATGATGCGAGATCGAGGGTTCGATTTTCGCTGGAGTGACGCCTTCGCTCAGAATCTCCACGCCCGTGGCTTCGAACACCGTGAAGGAACCAGATACGATCTTCTGACTTCCTTTGAGGTACTCGAACATCTGTGCGAGCCGTTAACAGACCTAGCGGAAATGATGTCGCTTGCGGACAATGTTCTCGTCAGCACCCTGGTTCTGCCCCAACCTGCACCGCAACCCGGGGAATGGTGGTACTACATCCCCAACAGTGGGCAGCATATCTCCTTCTACTCACACGCAGCACTCCAGATCATCGCCGAGAAATTTGGCAGATATCTGGTATCGAACGGATTTATTCACCTATTTTCCAAGACTCGCAACTCGGATAGGATCTTCCGGTTGGTGACAAGGCCGAAGGCGGCTAAGCTGATCGGCGCTGTTGCGAATCGCCCCAGCCTTACCCAGCAGGACTTTAGCGAGTTCGCTGCCTGAGGGCAGCCTGCCGCCGACCAGAGAAGACAGGTAAGGCAGCTTCTCTGGTCTCTCGATCGGACTACATTTTCCCTGCGTTGCGGATCTCTGCGATCTCCGCCTCCAGCATCTTCGCCACAACCTCGGGCATCGAGGACGCCGCCTTCCATCCAAGCTGCAAATCTGCCTTGGACGGATCGACCTTGTTTCTGAGGATGTCGGTCGGCCGCAGCAGATGCTCGTCGATGCTGACAAAATCGTGCCAATCCTTACCCACTAGCCGGAATGCCGTCTCCACGAATTCAACGAGCTTATGGCTCTTGCCGGTCGCGACGATGTAGTCATCCGGCGTGTCGTGTTGCAGGATGGCAGCAATCGCCTCAACATAGTCCGGCGCCCAGCCCCAATCTCTCTCCACATGCAGGTTGCCCAGCGAGAGCCTTCCATCCTGTCCAAGCGCCAGCAACGCGGCTGCGTGAATGATCTTCCTGGTTACGAAGCGGCGTGGCCGCAAGGGAGAATCGTGGTTCGACAAAATCCCGGTGCAGGCGAACATACCGTAAGCCTGCCGGTAATTTGCGACCATCCAGTGCGCCGATGCTTTTGCCACCGCATACGGACTGCACGGATTGAAGGGAGACGTTTCCGTGGCGCAACCCTCTCCTGTATCGCCAAAGCACTCACTGGATCCAGCGTTATAAAACCGGATATTCAGTTCGGAGAGCCGGATGCCTTCGAGCAGGTTCAACGTCCCGATCGCGATACTCTCCACTGTCTCTACCGGTTGTTCAAAGGACAATCCAACGGAGCTCTGCCCCGCAAGACTGAAGATTTCATCCGGACGCAGCCTCCGCAGCAGGCTGAGAATTCCGCCGATATCGCCGGAGTTCAGCGAGACAAGATGAATGGAGTCATAGATCCCCAGGCGGTGCAAATTGGCAAAGGGGTTGAGTTCAGCATCCCGCGAACTACCCCAGACCTCATAGCCGCGTTCCAGCAATAGTTTGGCCAGGTAACTGCCATCCTGCCCGGAAATACCACAGATCAATGCGCGTCGGCTCACTCAGCCACACTCGACTTTCCGGCTGCCTGCGCATATGCCATCTCATTCCTGCCTTCTCTACCCTGCCGCGTCGCCGTGAGAGCGTAGAGTTTCTGAAATTGAACAGCGGTATCGTCAATGGAAAATTGAGACAAGATTGTCTTACCTTTCGCGATCAGGCTCTCTCGTAGCCCAGGCTCATCGAGCATCCGGATCATCAGATTCGCGAGTTCCGTCGGAGCATCGGGATCGAAGTAAAGAGCAGCATCCTGCGCAACCTCCGGCAGAACGGTGGCATTCGAAGAGAGGACAGGAGCACCCGCGTGAAATGCTTCCAACACGGGCAACCCAAATCCCTCGAACTTACTGGGGAAGACCATGGCTGTCGCAGCTCGGAAGATAGATTGCAACTCTTCAGGACTTACAAATCCCAGGAAGTGCAGTTGCTCGCTAACTCCCAGGCTGCGCGCCAACTCATCCAGTTGCCCTCGGTACTCCGTCGATGCACCGGTAAAGTACACATCCACGATCCGCTGATGCTCGCGCTTCAGCAGCGAGAGCGCACGGAAGATGACTTCGTGGTTCTTGTGTGGCCAGGTAACTGCCGGGTAAAAGAAGAATTGTTTCGGAAGTGCGAACTTTTGCGAGATAGCCTGCTGCGCCTCGATAGACGGCTCCGTATAAGCATCAAAGACTGATCCCCAACGTATGACTACGACTTTCTCTGGTGCAATGCCATATTTCTGAATCACATCCTGCCTGGACCACTCCGTCTGGACACACACGTAACGGGCTTGACTGCAGAAGGCCCGGTACTCCAGTTCCCGCCTCTCCCACTCACCCTGGGAAAAGAACTGGGGATAATGAAGATGTTGCAGATCCCATGGTTGATAGATGGAAGGCAGTTCGGTTAGATAGGCCGCCTGAGTCGGAAAATGTACCATGTCAAACCCTTCCGACTCCACGAAGCCATCCGAAGCGGGAACACGGAGCGCCGGTTTGCGCACTTTGCGCGCGATAGCACGAAGCGGCGCGAACGCACGAAGGCGGCTCTTGAAACCGGAGGGCGCTGCTACTGGAATCGTCTGGAGCCGGCAAGGGCCGGAGACATGGGGAGCAACGGATTCGCGCAGATGCTCATGCACGATGAAGGTATACTCCTGCCCGACGTCAGCTGACTTGGAGAGCGCATTTGCGAGCGATAGAACTGCCGTGCCGGTGCCTTGTTGAAAAGACCAAATCCTGCAATCGATTGCAATGCGAACCGTGGGGGTTTTGTGCACGTGATGATCACCAATTGTCTAAGGTTTAGATGCTTCGACTCCGGCCACAGGACAGCCTCTCCAGGAGATTCTGTCGTCACCGTTCTTCAGGGGGGATCTCACGAATCACTCTGGCGGGATTGCCCCCGGCAATCGTCCACGGTGGCACACTCTTTGTAACAACCGCACCGGCAGCTACAATCGCCCCCTCACCAATCTCTACGCCCTTCAGTATAATTGCGTGCATTCCGATCCAGGACTTATTCCCAATCTTTACCGGCCGGGTCACTACACCTGACCAATCCTTTTTGTCTCTCCCCAGATACCAATCCTTAACGTCGTTCATACGCTTGCTCCAGCCAATCGCATGGGAATTGTGGTCGATGATCTCGCAGCCCCATGAAATCTGTACGTCGTCGCCTACCTCAATCCGGGATGCGCAAGCGATCTGGGAACCGCCCATGAAAGTATTGCGGCCAATGTGAATCTCTCCACCTTCCCTCTCAAATACCAGCGTGCCCTCGATAATGCATCCGGCACCAATGCTGAGGCGGTTAGTGGGACGTATGTGCAATCTCCTGCAATTTATTTTTGCTGTATCCGCTATCGTGACACTTGATAGAGCCGTTATTTTTTGGCGAGCGCGTCTCTCCAGCGCCCGTACGAGTAAGCTGCGCATTTTCCTCCTGGTGATACAAGATGGATCAGGACTTCGCCTGTCCAAGGATTGTTGATTGTTGGTAGTTGCGAAGGTAAAGGAACATGGGGATCAGATTCACCAGGACCTGGGTAAGGATGGATCCATAGAGGACGCCGGGAACGCCAATCCGATAGGTCAGATAGATGGAAAGAGAAATGTTAGTCAGCGCTGCGACAACCGCAACCTTCACCTGAAAGGACAAAATCGAAAGGCCATTCAGGAAAGTCGCAAGGGTTGAACTCAAACTCATCAGAACACACCAGATTCCAAGGCCGATCAGCAGGGTCAGTGAGGGATTGATCTTTGGCCCAACCCACAGATGAAGAATCTTCGTTCCAAAGACAACCAGGACGAGGCCCAAAGGAACGGAGATCGCCAGCGAGGTAACGAGAGAGCGGCGCAGAGTCTTACGGATCCAGGCGATATCCTGCCTGGCCAGCGCCTCACCATAGGCTGGCCACAGCGGGCTCATCAGCATCGAACAGAGCATGGATACCTGGTTGAAGAGGCGGAACGGTATCGAGTATTGAGTAACAGCCTCTGGTCCGAGAATCCGCGCAAGTACGATATTGTCGCTGGAATAGCTGACCGCCACCGCAACCTGCAACAGAAAGAAGGCCATGCCCGCGTGCAATAGACCTTTGGAAACGTCTGGCGTGACATAGGACCAGGATGGCAACAACCAGGGCCGCGCGCGGAAGACGAAGATACTTTGCACCAACACGGCCAGCATCGGCGCACCTGCAAGGGCAAGGACGAGCAACATCAAGGACCCGTGCACGTGGATCACCAGCAGTACCGAAAGCAGACCTATGATGCCCCCGGCCGAACCCCAAAGAGATCCTGCAAAACCCTCCTGATATCCGGCCTGAATCCGGCCGATGATACTGGTGGGAATTCCGAGCAAAAAGCATCCGATAAAAGCCGCGACAGCAGGGCCAGCCTCCGCAACTGCCTCTGGCGAATGTACGCGGAAGAACCCGCTCCACGATACAAAGGGATATGCGATAGCAAAGGCAAGCCCGATGATCATCGCGATCGCTGTAAGGAAGAAGAACGCGCTCGATACGTACTGGCGCGCAAGCTCATGGTTGTCTTCGCCATGTGCCTTGGCTATTCCGTTATAGAGTCCGTTTGAGATGCCCAGATCGGAAAACCCAAGAACCGCAATCACCGAACTGATCGCCATCCAGAGTCCGTATCGCTCGGTGCCTAAATACCTGAGCGTCAACGGGACGGTTATCAAGGTTGTTGCCGCAGTGATGACTCTGGAAAACACTGACGCGGCGGTTGTCAGGATTGCGCGCCGGTAGCGTTCCCGAGACCGCCCCTCTGTCGTGGAGGTGTCGAACGGACGCAGTCGAGTCACTGACAATACCCGTCGCACAATATTGACTGGCGAATTGAAGCTCTGATTCAGAGTGGCAAAAGACATTAGAAGCGATTCTCCGCGAGGTGGCGTATTGACATCTGGCTTGCAGATGCAAACCCACTGAGATCAACTGCGTTGGACAGCGATGATTCCGCATATCGATCAGGCACTTATTTTCAGCCGCTTCCGGCATCGTTGCATCAAGGACAGGAAGTGTATTTTCGAGCGATGGATCACGTATACGTGCGCAGGAAGGTGCCTGCGAATCAAGCGAAACCAATCCCGCCAAAAAACCGGGTCGTTTGCTCGCGAACTGATTCCCTTGTCGGAGTAAATCGCAATTACATAAGGGATGTATTGAAAATGAAGTCGCTTGTCACCAAAGCAACACAGGTTAAAGGCATAGTCCGCAGTGATCTTGTAGTCCGTGCAGAAGGATGCGTTTTGAAATGCACAAATAGGGTAAAAGATCGCCTGTTGGCACATGGTGCCTTTTGCGAGTCTCCATACATCGTAGGGGCCGTTCCAGGAAGGGATTTCGCCTGAAGGCAGAACCACGTTGCCATAGTAGACAGCATTGGGATCGGTGAGCACGGAGGCAAGGACCTTCAGATCCACGGTAAGCAAGTCGTCGGAACCCAGAAAATAAACATACTTCCCACGAGCCAACTTGACGGCTTTGTTCATTGCGTCATAGATGCCGTTGTCCGGCTCGCTCATCCAGTAATCGATCGTATCGCTATGCTTTTCCAGAACATCGAGCGTTCCATCGGTTGAGACACCGTCGATTACCAGCAACTCGCACAACTCTTTGCTCTGCGCAGAGACGCTGGCCAAGGCATTCTCAATATCATTTTTGCCATTGCGCACCACGATGATGACGCTAACTAATGGCTGCGTGGTACGGACGTCTCCGCGAGTACGACGGCCACCTTCCACGCGCTGGATTGTATCTGGCTGCATTCCAATAGTTCCTTGTTGCATTGTGCTGAATTCCCTGCACCTTGAGCATAGTTCCCGCATAAGCCGGTTATTTCCACTAACCCCGACGAAAGCGGCAGGAGATGGTTTTGAATCACTCAACAAGCGAAGAGCAAACTGCATCGGATCAATTGCGCGATGCGAAGCGCGGTCCAAAGCTGGCCAACGAGTTGCGATAGCAAAGGGTTCTCCCTTGCAGCCGGCATAATTACAGTGAAATCAGGCACGCTTGATCAGCCTCTTCAGGCGCTGCTTCGAGCTATGAAACAGATAAACGTACGCAGGAAGATACTTACGTATCAACTCGATCCGATCACGCTCAAATACGGGATCGGCAGCTTGCCCGCTTATCCCTGACTCCGAATAAACCGCAATCACATAGGGAATGTATTGAAATCGAAGCCGCTTATCGCTATAGCAGCGCAAGTTGAATACGTAGTCCGCAGCGATCTTGTACTTTGTGGCAAAACCCTCAGCCTGCACTACTCCGAGGGGATAGAAGATCGATTGCTGGCTGATGGAAGATTTGGCCATTTTCCAGGCATTCAGCGGACCCGAGAAGGGATGAATATCGCCGGAAGGCACTCGAACATCACCGTAATATATGGTGTTCGGATCAGTAAGTACGGGAGCAAGCGACTTCAGATCCACGGTAAGCACGTCGTCCGATCCCAGAAAATAGACATACTTCCCGCGAGCCAACTTGATGGCCTTGTTCATCGCATCATAGATACCGTTGTCCGGTTCGCTCATCCAATAATCGATGCTATCGCTATGCTTTTCTATGACATCGAGTGTCCCGTCGGTTGAGACGCCATCGATAACCAGTAATTCGCACATCTCCTTGCTCTGCGCAAACACGCTGGCCAATGCGTTCTCGATATCGTTTCTGCGATCGCGCACCACAATAACAACGCTGACTAAGGGCTGCGTGGTACGGACGTCCCCGCGAGTACGCCGGCCACCTTCCATGCGTTGAGTGCTCGACTGCATCCATAGCTCCTAACCAGAGTATAAAGGCTACCTTCCTGATTATATTTGAATTGATAACCCTTGTTCCCCGTCGAGGACGTGGATTGCTGGAGAGAAAGTGCCGCACCCGATGAGAATGCTTCAGGCGAGCATAGACGCGTTTTGGATGCACTGAAACCGTCTCACGTTGTACGAACCCTTCTTCGGGAATTCGGTCTCACGAACTTCTGCATCTCAAACAAATCACAATTATTTAACACTCCGAAGCAAGGCCCAGATTTCGTCTTGCACGTTTCCTAATTTGTGGCTTACGATCCTGCCAAGCTTTTTGGACGATGGCCTGCAGCCATCAGGAGGTGAAACGTGGAGGTAACCCGGCGCGTTTTTCTCAAAGGTAGCGGCGGCTTAATCGTAGCGTCAGCATTTGGATTCGATCTGCGGAGGGCGCAGGCTCAGGCGCGAGAGTTGAAGATTGCTCGCACTACTGAAACGCGCTCCACTTGCCCGTATTGCTCCGTCAGTTGCGGCGTTATCATCCACACCCTCGGGGACAAGGCCAAGAACGTAACCGCTCAGGTCATCCACGTCGAAGGCGATCCGGATCATCCCATCAATCGCGGCACGCTTTGCCCGAAGGGCTCGTCGCTCTACCATGACATCCTCAACGACCGTCGACTGCTGAAGCCGCAGGTACGTCGTCCGGGCTCGGATCACTGGGAGGACATCCCCTGGGACCAGGCCTATGAAGAAATCGCTCGCCACATCAAGAAGACGCGCGACGAAACCTTTATCACTATGGACGCGCAGGGCCACACCGTGAACCGCTGCGAGAGCATCGCGTGGAATGGCGGCTGCACGGATACAAATGAGTTCAACTACCTGGTCGTGAAAACGATGCGGAGCCTTGGACTCACTTATCTAGAAAATCAGGCCAGGGTTTGACACGGTCCAACGGTCTCCAGTCTGGGGCCCACATTTGGACGCGGTGCAATGACGAATGGCTGGATCGACATCAAGAACACCGACATGATGTTGATCATGGGCGGCAACCCGGCCGAAAATCACCCCTGCGGTTTTAAGTGGGCGATTGAAGCCAAGCGCCAGCGAAATGCGAAGATGATCGTGGTAGATCCACGGTTTACGCGGACTGCGGCAACTTCAGATCTCCATCTGCAGATTCGTGCAGGAGCGGACATCGCATTCCTCGGGGGCGTGATTCACTACGCGCTAGAGAATCAGCGGATTGCTCACGAGTATCTGGTCAACTTCACCAATGCTGCCTTCATCGTGCAGGAAGGCTTCAAACTGCCGGAAGACGGTCTCTACTCCGGCTTTGATGAAGCCACGAAGACCTATGACCGCTCTTCGTGGAATTACGAAGGAAGCAAAGGCTCCTCCAGCGGAGGGGTGAATGCTCCGGCGTCAATGCCTGCGAACGTCGCTTACGATACGACGCTCGAACACCCACGCTGCGTTTACCAACTCTTAAAGAAACAATATTCGCGGTATACGCCCGAGATGGTCGAGCGCATCACAGGAATACCGAAGGACCAATTCCTGAAGGCTGCGGATATGTTCACCTCCATCCGCAAGGATGGGAACACCAAGCAGGTTGCCACGATCATCTACGCGGTCGGTTGGACCCAGCATTCTTTCGGCACGCAGATCATCCGGACAGCAGCAATGCTGCAACTGCTGCTCGGCAACGTGGGAAGGGCCGGCGGTGGCGTCAATGCTCTCCGTGGGCATTCCAACATCCAAGGCGCCACGGATATAGCTGGCATCTTCGATAATTTGCCGGGATATCTGAAAGTCCCCACTCCGGCGGACAAGGACTTCGATGCGTGGATGAAGCGCATCACTCCCACCGCGTCCAAGCCAGGCGAATGGCAATCCTATAACTACTGGTCCAACACGCCGAAGTTTGCGGTCTCGCTGATGAAGGCCCTGTATGGCGATGCCGCCAAGAAGGAGAACGGCTGGGCCTTCGACTATCTGCCAAAGGTGGATCGGGAATACTCCTGGAGCCACATCTGGGACGACATGTACAGAGGCAAGGTCAAGGGCCTGCTGGCATTCGGCATGAACGGGGTGGCAATCGGGCCGAACTCAAGCAAGAATATCGATGCTCTCAAGAAGGCCGATTTTCTGGTCGTCTGCGACATCTATCCAGAGGAAACGAGCGACTTCTGGAGATCTCCCGGCATAACCGCCGATGAGATGAAGAACATCAAAACCGAAGTCTATCGGTTGCCCGGCGCTGGCTTCGCGGAAAAAGACGGAACGTTTGTCAACTCCGCGCGCTGGCTGCAATGGAAGTGGGCGGCTGTTCCGCCTCCGGGAGATGCCAGACTCGATCAGGAGATTCTCGCTCGCATCTTTCTGAAGGTTCGCGAAATGTATCGGAAGGAAGGGGGCAAGTTCCCGGATCCGATTCTGAATCTGACGTGGAACTTCACGACTCCCGAGAACCCGTCCTTGTCTGAGGTCGCGAAGGAACTGAATGGCCGCGCCATTGGTGACGTGGAAGACAAAGCCTCGGGTCCAGTCGTAAAGGCAGGCCAGCAACTTCCCGGATATGCTTACCTCCGCGACGATGGATCGACTCTGTGTGGCAACTGGATCTGGTCAGGTTCGTGGACCGAAGCAGGCGCCATGATACAGCGTCGCGGGACAGAAGATCCTTCGGGCCTTGGAGTTTATCCGAACTGGGGATGGTCATGGCCAGCGAATCGCCGCGTTCTTTACAACCGTGCTTCGTGCGATGTGGCAGGCAAGCCCTGGGACGCGGATAGGAAACAGGTATGGTGGAACGAGGCCCAGAAGAGATGGGTCGGCAATGATGTCCCCGACTTCAAAGCCGATTCCGCACCTTCGGAGCACATGGGGCCATTCATCATGAATGCCGAAGGCGTGGGGCGCATCTTCGCTCCACTCGGCGCCTTCGCCGATGGTCCCTTCCCGGAGCACTACGAGCCGACGGAGAGCCCTATCGCCAATCCGCTGCATCCAGCACAATCTCAGAGTCCCGTGGTCAAGAGGTATACCACGGACATGGATAAGTACGGAACACCGGAGCAGGGGTTCACCATCGTCTGCACGACCTACCGTCTGACGGAGCACTATCACTACTGGACAAAGAACAACCCGATGAATGTGCAGTTGGTTCCAGAGCCGTTCGTCGAGATCCCTGCTGAGTTAGCGTCCAATCTCGGCATCAAGGGCGGCGACAAGGTGAGAGTGACCAGCGCGCGTGCCGCGTATACGGCAAAAGCGATGGTCACACAGCGCATCCGGCCAATGACGATCGATGGCAAGAAGGTGTATCAGATCGGCATTCCTATTCATTATGGCTATCGCGGAATACAGGAAGACGCCGGGAAGACATCCAGGTCGTTGACGAACGCCCTGTCACCCACGGTCACCGATCCCAATGCGTATACGCCCGAGTTCAAGGGCTTCCTAGTCAAACTGGAGAAGGTCTAATGGCAAACGGACCGCTCGAAATCAAAGCCATCTCCGGACACACCGGCACAGTGCCCGGCCGCGATGCCTCCCGGGATTACCCTGTCGCGAAGTTGATCGATGTCACCACCTGCATCGGCTGCAAAGCATGTGAGGTTGCCTGTCTCGAATGGAATGGGTACCCATTTCGAGAAACCGTCTTCGACAACACGTACCAGACCATGCCGGATCTGGAGTGGAATTACTACAACCTGATTCGCTTTAACGAGCATGTTGACGAAGACGGCACGTTAAGTTGGCTGATGCGCAAGGATGGCTGCCTCCATTGCGAGGATCCGGGTTGCCTGAAGGCTTGCCCGGCGGACGGCGCCATCATCCAGTACTCGAATGGCATTGTCGATTTCCAGCAGGACAAGTGCATCGGATGCCAGTACTGCGTTACCGGGTGTCCCTTCAACATCCCCAAGTTCAACTCGGAGACGAAGAAGGTTCACAAGTGCACGCTTTGCTCGGACCGCGTGGGTGCGGGGCTTGAGCCAGCCTGCATCAAGGCCTGTCCAACGGGCTGCCTTCATTTCGGCAGCAAGGAAGACATGCTGGTCCTCGCCGATCAGCGTGTTACGCAGTTGAAAGAGCACACTTCGCACAAGAATGCCGGCGTATACAACCCAGCCGGCGTCAGCGGAACGCACGTGATGTATGTGCTGCATGACATAGAGCACCCCGAAAACTATGGTGGCCTGCCTAAGGATCCGCGCATCCCGCTGCTGGTCCAGATCTGGAAGGGTCCCGTAAAGTGGCTGGGCAATCTCGCGATGGTGGGCGGAATTCTTGGAGTAGCGCTCCACTACATGCGATTCGGCCCGAAAGAAGTGAAGAAGGAAGGCGGGAAGGAGGCGGGCGAGCCATGATCGAGCGCTATACCTTAAAAGAGAGGCTTTGCCACTGGCTCACCGGACTCTCGTACCTTTATTGTCTGACGAGTGGTCTTGCGCTTTATACACCCTACCTGTTCTGGATGGTGTACCCTCTTGGCGGCGGCCCGACCGCGCGCTTCTGGCATCCATTCATCGGTATGCTGTTCTTTGTTGCTGCGATGTGGATGCATAGCATCTGGCGTAGCGACATCCAGGTCACCAAGACAGATCGCGAGTGGCTCGACAAAGTGGAGGATTACGCGACCAATCGGGACGAACTTCTCCCCCCTCAGGGACGCTTCAATGCAGGGCAGAAGCTTTTCTACTGGGCGATGTTCTATGGAGCATTTCTGCTGATTGTTTCCGGACTCTTTATGTGGTTCCCGGAATACGTGCCCTTCAACCTTCGATGGATACGTCCGATCGCCGTCATTCTTCATGAAGGCGCGGCGTTGATCACGATAGGCGCGTTCATCATTCACATCTATATGGGTATTTTCATGGTTCCTGGAAGCATGACGGCGATGATTCGAGGTTGGGTCACGACCGATTGGGCACGTACACACCATCGTCTGTGGTACAGGCGAATCACCGGCCAGGGCCCGAATGCATGAAGGCAAGTCTGGAAGATCGAATTGCCCGGGCCACGGAACTCATCAAGTCTCATCCATCTGCCAGCGAGCTTCTAAGCTTCTACCGCGAACTGGCGCTGTTTCAGAAATCGATCTACGAAGAATTGCGCTCCAGCGATCAGACTGATATGCACGCGCTGTTGCGCCACTTCCCTGCTCTGATCGAACTGGTGCGGCGAGCCGGCCCGGAGCCGCTGGCCAGTTTCGGCGCGGAGCATCTCCGCTCGCCTGAAGAGCAGTGGGAGTTGCTGCTCGAATCCTGGGAAGGTCAGGCCACAGAAGGCCAGTCCGGGGAAGATCAGCCCAGGAGCGATCCGGAGAACTCCGGCGCAGGGCGATTCTATGCCAGGGTGCTGCTGCAACCCTATGCTGAAAATCTGGCCAAACGAGGAACGGTCGACCTGCAGGAGACCACAGCGATCTGCCCATTCTGCAGCGCCCGCCCCGTCGCTGGCGTGCTGCGCGGAGAAGGGGATGGAGCGAAGCGGTGGCTGCTCTGCTCGCTCTGCGCGACCGAATGGCCTTTCCTGCGTGTGGCCTGCCCCAACTGCGGCGAGCGGGATAAGGACATGCTCCCCATCTATACGGCATCGGAGTTCGAGCATGTGCGGGTGGAAGCCTGCGATCGATGCAAGACCTATCTCAAATCCATTGATCTCACGCGGGATGGGCATGCGGTTCCGGTGGTCGATGAACTGGCGACCGTCGCGCTGAATCTCTGGGCAGAAGACCACGGATACTCAAAGCTGGAATCCAATCTCCTTGGTTTATAGATTGGATTTATAAGACGCATCCATCACGTTTGCCGCAGAGAGCGGCGCTTTTTTATGGCGGAAAAGAGTGGGAGTCGAACCCACCAGAGACGTCTGACGCCTCTCATCGGATTTGAAGTCCGCGCGCCCCACCGGGGTGCGTTTCTCTTCCGCAGTGGTACGATCCGTCCGTGATGCGAGGGTAATTATAGCGGACGGCTTTTCCTCTCAGCCATCTCCCAACACTTCTCGTGCCGACCGGAGCAACTGATGCTCGTCTCCGATGCGACGCGTAAATTTAATCCGGTCGAAATACTCTAAAATCTCAATGGCCACGCCGCGGCCGATTCCTGTGCGATCGCGAAGCCTGGCAGCGGTGATCCATCCCTCGTTCGCCGCCGCAATTTCCTCGGTAAACTCAGCACCACGGCGCAAACCGTCCGGCAGGAAAAAGCGGTTCTCGGCTACTCTCACCGCCAGGCCCATGCGCGAAACACGAACCAAAAACGATTCCGTATTCTTCGGATCCATGCCCAGCGCACTGGCGACATCGCGGATGGTTGGCGGCCGCAGAGGATGCTGGTTCAACAATGGCTCCGTCTGCTTCCACAATGCCTCATCCGCCGGGCTGAGTTGCGTCACATGCGTGCTGAGGCGTACGCCGGAGGGTTCGCGTACGATGACGCCTGCTTTCGTTAACTCCGCTGTCAGCGCCGACGTAACCTCCTTCGGCAAGCGGAGCCCTGCATCCCAAAAAACGCGATCTTCATTGGGGATGACGTTGGGCGTCCTGCGATGCAGTAAGGTGAGCGTTTCGACAACCGCGGTCTTGAGCAGGCTCCAGTTCTCTAGCGAAAATCCCAGCACACCGGATGGCGTTACCACGCACCTGGTCGAAGTGCCCGTATAGAGCTCCGCGGCTTCCCGCGCTGTAAGGTTACGGTTCTGCGCGAATCGGGTTAGATTCATTCCGTGCGAAGCGGAGCGCACAAGGGACAAAAACGCGGACCGCGTATCGTCCTGACCCATTGCTGCAAGATAGGCAAGCCGCTCCGGTTTTGCGCGGCCACGAACGGGCGGAAAGATGTCGATGACGCTTCCGCCGCCGATTGTCCTCTGCGCAGATTGATCGCGAAGGATCAGACGATCGCCATACAGCGCGCCGATAGGACGGTCGAGCACGAGTTGTACTAAGCCCGAGGCGCCGGGCGCAATGCTGGAGTCCTGCAAAACCGCAACGCGCCCCGTAACATCTGATGCGCCGAGATGGACGTGAACCGGAGTCCAGTGCGCCAACGGCCGCACCTCGCTCTCGAGAATACGAAGACGCGCATCGAAACGCTGCACAGGTTCCGGAACGTTTCCCGTGACCACCCAATCTCCTCGCTCAATGAGCTTGGGTTTCAACTCCGAGCCTGCCAGATTGATGGCGCAGCGCTGCCCTGCTCTGCCGGTTGGGGATGCAGCGTTCTGTGCGTGAATAGTACGAGCCCGGACTGCGAATCCGGCTTGCAGAACTCGCACCTGCTCCCCTGCCGAGAGAGACCCGGCCATCGCCGTTCCAGTAACGATGAGTCCGGCGCCGGAGACGCTGAACGAACGGTCAATCGCCAATCGGAAATTGCCTGCAGTCGTTTTGGGCTTCCACTCTCGTGCAGTTTGCAGCAGGTACGCCTTTAGACTTTCAATTCCCTCACCCGTCAACGCACTCACGGGGAACATCGGCGAGCCCGCCAAGGTCGTCCGGGAAAACAACGCAGCAACTTCATTCTGAACGTCGAGGACTCGCGAGGCCGTCACCCGGTCGGTCTTCGTAATCGCAACCGCGCCCTTCTGAATTCCCAGAAGATCCAGAATCGACAAGTGCTCCCTGGTCTGCGGCATGGGGCCGTCATCTGCGGCGATGATAAACAGGACAAAATCGATTCCGGCCACGCCCGCAATCATGTTGTGAACAAAACGCTCATGGCCGGGAACATCGACAAACCCGAAGGTCTCGGCTGACTCGATGGGGAGATAAGCGAATCCGAGATCGATCGTCATCCCCCTCTGCTTTTCTTCCGGCAGCCGATCCGCATCCACGCCGGTGAGCGCTTTCACCAGCATCGTCTTCCCGTGATCGACGTGTCCTGCAGTAGCAATGATCATTTGGCGGAGGCGCGAAGAAAGTTGAGTGCGGGTAGCTGGCCGACGAACGCCGATTCATCCTCCAGCGTGCGCAGGTCGAAGAGGAGCGTACCGTTCTGTATGCGTCCAATTGCGGGGATGGGCAACTCGCGGAAGGCGCGTGCAATACGCTCCAGGGCCGCTCCGGAATTGCGCCCCTGCACTACGGGCCGGATCGCGAGACCAGCACTCGGAATCTCGCGCGTGGGCAGTGCGCCACTACCAGGCTGGCTGCCGCAGAACGTTGTTTCCACTGAGGCGATTCCATCAAGCCGGGGAGCAAGCAGATCTCGAAGTCGATCGGCCATGCTGCGAATCTCTTCCACTGGACGCACCAGCAGGCGCAGTGCGGGAAGCCGCTCCGCAAGACGCTCCGGATTTGAGTAAAGACGAAGTACCGCGGAAAGAGCGGCGACCGTCATCTTATCGACGCGCAGAGCTCGTTTGAGCGGATTGCGCTTGATTGCTTTGATGAGAACGGCCCGGCCCACGATGATGCCGGCCTGGGGGCCACCGAGAAGCTTGTCTCCGCTGAACGTTACCAGATCCACTCCATTCGCAATAGACTCGGCTGGCGTAGGCTCATGCGGCATCCCAAATTTCTCAAGACCAACCAGCGTGCCGCTACCCAGGTCTACAACGAGAGGAACACTGCGCTCGTGACACAGCCGTGCAAGATCGGCCTCGGGCACTTCGGAGGTGAAGCCCTCGATCACATAGTTGCTGGTATGAACCTTCATGACGAGTCCGGTCTTGGGACCAATCGCGTCTGCGTAGTCGCTCAAATGAGTTCGGTTCGTGGTTCCAACCTCTCGCAGCCGGCAGCCGGAGCGCGTCATAATATCAGGCAGACGGAACGATCCCCCGATCTCGATCAATTCGCCGCGCGAAGTGGGAGCCTCCTTACGGTTCGCCAGGCTGTTCAGAACCAGCAACACCGCCGCAGCATTGTTGTTCACCACCGTGGCCGCCTCCGCTCCCGTTAAGTCGCACAGAAGCCGTTCGAGATGAACGTCGCGATCTCCCCGCCTGCCACTGACTAGATCGAATTCAAGGTTCGTGGCTTCCCGTGCGGCCAGCGCAACCGCCTCAATCGCCTCTTCTGGCAATGTGGCTCGCCCAAGATTTGTATGGAGCACCGTACCGGTCAGGTTGAAGACTCGGCGTAAAGAAGGCACATCTGCTCGCAGTTGGCCGCCGGCGATTCGAATGAGGGAAAGATCGTCAGGAACGATGGTCGAACTGTTGGCGAGCAACTCCGACCGCACTTGCGCCAGCACGGCGCGGATAACACGGGTCACCGCCGGACGACCAAATTCCGCGATCAACCCTGCGGCCTCGGTCTGCTTGAGAAGACTCTCTACCCCCGGAAGCGATGACAACAGAGAGGACCTTGGGGTAGAAACCAGCATTGCCATCCTTCTTCTCGGGACCCTGTTATTTGCCAAGACTATTCAGACGGGTACTATTATAGCGGCGTACCGACGAGTTTCGAATCATCTATCCCAAGGAGAAACCCGCATGGCAACCCAATCGATTCGGCTGACGGAAATGGCGCATGGCGGTGGCTGCGGCTGCAAGCTTGCTCCTGCGGTTCTACGGGAGATCCTGGCAAAGATGCCTCAGCCCATTGGGGTCGAACAGTTGCTGGTGGGCACGGAAACCGACGACGACGCTGCCGTGTATCGCATGAACGATCGTCAAGCTATCGTCGCAACCACGGATTTCTTCATGCCGATCGTCGACGATCCACATGACTTCGGTCGCATCGCGGCAACCAATGCGCTGTCGGACATTTACGCCATGGGCGGAACTCCTGTCATGGCGCTCGCGGTAGTAGGCATGCCGGTGGATAAGATGCCGATGAGTCTGGTACAGGAGATCCTTGCAGGAGGAGCATCGGTGTGCACGGCCGCCGGGATCCCGGTGGCTGGAGGACACTCGATTGATTCGCCCGAGCCGATCTATGGCCTGGTCGCAATCGGCATTGTCGATCCAGCCCGTGCGATCCGCAACAGCACGGCACGCGCGGGAGACAAGATTATCCTGACCAAAGCACTCGGCGCAGGTATCTATAGCGCAGCCCTCAAATTACAGAAACTCAGCCCTCCACTCTATGACGAAATGGTGCGTTCGATGACGCAACTCAACTCCGTCGGCGCGGAGATGCGAGAGATACCGGGTGTGAACGCTATGACGGATGTCACGGGATTCGGGTTGCTCGGTCATCTTCTGGAAATGTGCCGGGGAGCACGGCTTGGCGCCAAAGTCGAGCTTGCCGCTTTGCCATTGTTCTCCCACGCTCAGCAAATGGCGGAAGCCGGGATTGGTACCGGCGGCGCAAAGCGGAATTGGAAGAGCTACGGACACGATATCGATCTACCGGCGGATGCACCTGAATGGTGGCGCGGCGTCCTTTGCGATCCGCAGACCAGCGGTGGCTTGCTGATTGCCTGTTCCAGCGACAGTGTGCCGGAGGTACTCGCACTTCTGCGAAGCCGGAACTTCGATCACGCAAGCGTAGTGGGCGAGTTCGCCGCTGCACCACCACTTATCCATGTGAGTTGAGTAGCGCTCCCGCCAGGGGGGCGCATATCCTGCAATCCAACTCGACCTAAACAGCCCACGACACGGTGCCTAAAAATCCGACTATGGGAAGTAGAATTCTCGAGCTGCGATCAAGTATTGCTTGCAAGGTGATACCCTGGGCAAAAGTCACAGCTGCAAGAACAGATGGCATCTTTCTATCGGGCAAGTGTCGAGGAGTTCCTTACACAGAGTGAGCAGCAGGTGCTCGCTCACTTAGAGGTTGCATACGCCAACCGTGGATATACGAGCCAGTATTCAGACCAAACCCTAACATGGGAACGAGACATCCATTCGCTTCGACTGGCGTTGGAACAATGCGTTCGCTGGTCAACTTCTGCGAACTCGTGGGGCCTGCTTCTCGAGTTCTCAATTCCGCGGAAAGAGCTGCGCATCGATACGGTCCTGTTAGTCCGGGATACCGTTGTAGTCCTTGAAGCAAAGACCGCACAAGTCGCACCAAAGGCTAAGCGACAGATTGAAGAATATGCTCTCCTCCTGCATTACTTTCACAAAGCATCTGCGGATCGTCGAATCGTACCGATTATCCTTTCGCCTGAGGCGCCGAAAGCGAATCTAACGGCTCTGAATCAGCGCGAGCTTCTCCTGCAATTACCGACATATTGGGTGGGGCAGGTCTTGCGGATCTCTTGGAATGAACTTTCACAAATACTGATCGAAGTAGACAAACATTCGACGGGACAGCTCGATGCAACAGATTGGGACGACAGCCCCTATTTCCCAGTACCGAACATTATTGAAGCAGCCTTGGCACTCAGAACCGGGCTTTCGATTCGTGAGATTGCACACTCGGAAGCGTCAGAACACGAAATTGAAAGTGTGCGCCAGACCATTCAGGCGCAGGTAGACCGAGCTCGTGCTGAGAATCATTTTGCAATTTGCTTTTTGACCGGAGTGCCCGGTTCAGGAAAAACCTTGGTGGGCCTAAGTCTTGCGCATTCGAATGAAAATAAGGCTGACGCCATCCACTTTATGAGTGGCAATGGTCCGCTGGTAAAGGTGCTGCAACATCTCTTTACCCAGGAGAGTAGGCGAAGCGGTGCGAATGTCGTACAGGCCCGTGCCGAGGCAAAGACTCTTCTGGAAAATGTTCACGTCTTTGCTCGATATTACACAGAAGACAATCCAGGGCCGCCCTCCAACCATGCAATCATCTTCGATGAAGCGCAGCGTGCCTGGAATCGGAAGCAGAACAAGAAGAAGTTTGCACGAGACTACTCAGAGCCGGAGATGCTTCTCCGCATTATGGAACGACATCAGAATTGGGCGGTGGTCGTAGCGCTAGTCGGCGGAGGCCAGGAAATCAACGATGGCGAAGCTGGGCTGGAAGAATGGGGCCGTGCACTAATCGACAGCGCAAAGCCTTGGGTGATTTACGCATCGCCCGAAGTGTTGGAAGGCGGGGCATCCACGGCGGGACATCGTCTATTTGCCGACCTCTCCATGCAGAAACCGGTGCAGACGAGTTCAGCGTTGCACCTACGAACCTCGAATCGAAGTCTGCGCGCAGAACATCTGGCCACATGGGTGAATCGTGTGCTGGAGGGAGACCCCGAGGGTGCAGCATCCTTGCGGATTGGCGAGCGATTTCCAATCCTCCTTTCACGCAATCTCGACGAAACGCGTTCGAAGTTGCGGGAGCAAGGGATCGGCGCAAACCGTTATGGCCTTGTCGGCTCTTCAGGGACCGCTCGCTTGCGTGCGGAAGGGCTGGAGCCAAGCTCCACCTTTCATGCTGAGTATCCTTGGGAACACTGGTATCTGGCAGAATAAACAGATGTGCGCTCGAGCTATCGCTGTGAAGTATTCGCGACAGAGTTTGAGATTCAGGGGCTGGAACTGGATTGGATTGGTCTTTGTTGGGGCGGAGACTTCATATGGTCTGAACCGCTAGGTTGGCAGCTCCGAACGCTACGGCCTGGTAGACAAAGCAAATGGATCGCGATCAAGAACGATGATAAGAGAACCTATCGTCGGAACGCCTACCGCGTGTTACTCACCCGTGCGAGACAGGGAATGATTATCTTTGTCCCCAAAGGGAATCCGGATGACCCCACGAATCCACCAAAAGAGTTTGAGGCCACAGCGCAGTACCTGCTTCAATGCGGCGTAACCTTGTTAGAGCAGCCAGCCCCCAATACAGATACAGCCCACCTACGCTGCCTATAGACAGTGCCAGTGGGCTGCAGAGTGCTTCGACTAGTGGGCTGTCAGATCGCCGCCGCCGAGGTTTTGCTCGATAGTGTTTGTGCCATCCCAATTGCTGGAGAAGCGGAGAATGCCACCGTTGTAGACCGAGATCCCAAGAGTGTCATTGGTGCCGGGTGTGCCGTTATCGTGGAAGGTGAGCGTCAGTGAGTCGTTCCCTTCAATCGAGATCGGATTCAGCGGATCCGTGACATCCTGGATGTTGGCCTTTGCGATGAACGAGCCATAGCCGCCCGCGACAGTGTCTGTGACCCCGAGCGAAGCGATCGAATTGCTCTTGATCTGGTAGATGTGTCCATTGCCGCGAACGACGATGTTGAGGTGCCCCTGCAGGTTCGTCCCGCTCTGGTTGTATTTGACGTTGAAGCCAAGGTTCGTCTTCGCGCCTGCATCACCAGCATACGTACCCATCGAGGCGCCGTTTACCAGGAAGCCGCCTCCACTGATGAAGTTGGTCTGGTTTGGCAGGTTGACCGAGATCGTGAAGCGGCTATCTCCGGCGGTGGGCAGATAATAGCTGCCCGAATCGGCAACTACAGTGATGGTGGGCGTGGCTCCCGTCTGGCTGCTCGGGAACGAGAATGTATAGCTGCAACCGATCGTTCCGACGCGCGTGTCGTCGGTAACGAGCGATGGCTGAAGATTGCTGCATGCCGGCGTGGCAATACCGTCAACCAGGATCTTGAATCGGGCATTCAGAATATTTCCTGGATAAGGATCATAGATGGGCGATGTGGTTGGTACTGCGTTGCTGTCCTGCACGGTGAACGTCAACGGCGCGGTCACCGAGTACGTACTGCTGGATGCGGTGTAGAGCACATACTGCCCTGTATAGGTAAGATTCGAATCCTCTCCAGCAATAGGAAGCGCCGCTGTGTTCGAGCTGCCCACGAAGTCTGCAAGATCGCTCGGCGTAAATAGCGCAGTAACGGTGTGATTTCCCGGAAGCATCGACCCAGCCACGCTCTCCAACAATAGAGCGTTGGAAACCGTTGCCGTGCCGTCAGGTCCAACCAGTTGGGCATCGCCCAATTGCTGCTGGGTGCTGGTCATGTAGTTAAGGAAGAAGCTGACGCTACCACCAACCCCGGGAGATGAAACGGTAGTTGCGGAAACATTGACCACGTCACTGTACTGCGGCGTCGTGGGTGTGACCGTAACTATAGGAACTGCTGTCGGTGCGGGAGTAATTGTGATAGCAGCAGGAGCCGAAGTTCCGGGAGTGTAGTTCGTATTGCCGGCAAAGCTTGCTGTTACCGCATAAGTGCCGACGACGATAGGCGGTGTAGGAGCGGGTCCATAAGCAGTGCTGCCCGTGCCGGAGTAACTTAGCGTCACCGGTGTGAGCGACTCCCCCTTGACGCCGGTGGCCGTGCCGCCACCGTTGCAACCTGACCCGCTGTAGACACAACTACTTCCGGTAGCCGTTACAGTCGGAGTAGCCTGGGAGACAGTTAGCGTCGACGTCGCCGAGGTTGCGGCGTAAGTGCTGTCGCCTGCATAGCTGACGTTGACGGTGTAGGAGCCGACGGCCAAACTTGCGGTCGGATAGTTCGCAATACACGTGAGCGTGCCACTACTTATTGAGCATGTTCCCTGTACTGGGTTTCCGTTGTTGACCTGGAAACTTAGCGACCCGGTCGGGCTCGTGCTGGCGTTGAATGTACCAGTCGCCGTGAGCATCGCCGATGCGGCACCATACGTTATCGCCGCAGGCGATAGACTTACATTCAGGGGATTTGTCCCAATGGTCTGGGGACTCCAGCGATAAACGACAAGATTTGTACCGTTGTAGTCATCCTTCGTCACCACATATTCACCCGTCGATCGGAGATATGCCCGGATGCCATACATCGAATCCACGTCGTTCCCGACGTACACAGTGCTCGGGCTGCTGTTGATGAAAGTAGTATCCAAACTGCCGGTGGTCAGGTTGAAGGCATCGATATTCGGGACGGTGTGCACGTACCCGACAAACAGATAGTTGCCAGCAGCAGCAATGGCCTTCGGATTCGTACTCGTCAACGTGATAACTGGATTCGGTGTAGTTGTATTTCCAGCTTTCCACCCATGGTAGACTTCGACCCTTGTCCCGATTGAAGTCCAGTCTGTGCTTCCTACAATTCGTTGCGCCAGAATCATCGTGTCTGTGTCTGGCAAGTAGATAATGCGGGCCAATACCCCAATACTGGCGGGCGTGGGAGTGGCAATACCTGCTCCCCAGGTTGGTTTTCCATTGCTGTCAAAGCCAAGCAACGGATAGTGCCAGATTGCGTTTGTCTTATCCAAGCCGGCCCAAACATCTCCCTTGCTATCGAGGCAAAATCCATTCCGGATTCTTGCCGTCGTGCCAAACGCTGTACCGGGTATGGAGGCGTCAGGTATAGCGATATATCCATTCGCCTGATTGAAGTGGGAAAAGAAGAAGATATCCGGATTCTGTCCAGCAGCTACAAGGATCTTGTTCGGCCCTACGGTCGCAACCTGGCCAAAATGTTCCCCACGAGCTGGGTCACTCAGGTTAATTCGCGGATCATTTGGATACGTGATCGGATCGATCGTGTTCGCTATGAATTGTCCACCGGCAGTCCCGGTGTAGATGTTGTTTCCACTGTAGAAATAAGCTCCGTCTGTACCTGAATCGGGATCACCAACCGCCTCGAAGTTTAGAGCCTGGAGCTTCCACTGCAGCGTACCAGTGCTGTCGTAAGCGTGAAGGTCCGTCTCGCCATTGCGCCCTAGATCCCAGGTTCCACCCCAGGGATTATTGAGTACGTACAAATTCCCGGTATTGTCTTTTCCAATTCCGACAACTCGTGTGAACCGCTGAGCTCCAACCTGACCTTTGGTCCCAGTCGTCGAGTCGAGATACCCACCCTTAACGCCAAAGGTGCCAGTCAGAACTGGGGTACTCGCAATGTTGTATATCTTGATGTTCATGTCGGGCCCTTGATCGCCAACCATCAGTCGCGTGTTGGGCGCGTCATAATACAGGGCGGATGGACGAGAGGTTGTGCCCATCGGAATTGTGTTTAGCAGAGTTCCAGTTGGACCGAATTCGACGATTGCTCCTGCGCTCATTTGAGCGACCCAGATATTCCCTGCATTGTCCACAGCGAGCGCGCCAGGCCCCTGAACGCTGATATCTCGCTGCCAGACACCCGCAGTTGTAAATACCCGAACTCGATTGCCTGGAAAGTCGCTCGCGTAAAGCAGCGACCCGGACGTTGCCAGTCCAGTGACCACATCTGCATATTTCTGAGTTGTGGTAGCACTGACCGATATAACCAGATCTCGCGCTTTGGTGGATCGATTGTAGCGTCCCACTTTTCCGCTGCCATACGTTGTCGAATATTCCATAGCCGCAAAGAGAGAAGTTGAGTTACCAGTGATGGCACTACCTTGCGTTTCGTTGTGTGTTCCTATGGAACCTATGCTCTGGCCATTCTGGTAGATGGCAATGCTGCCTTCATTCTCGTCCCATGCAGAAGCTGTATATATAACTCCCTCGGGAGCTACCCACAGGGAACGGGCAGCGTTACCCACGTGTGTTGCATTGGTCCCATATGTGTTAGCCACCCAGTCTGTGGTGTACTGCGCACGGCAGATCGGCGCAATAGCAGCCATCAGCACGACAATAAGAAACGCGTTGATTCGTTTCACTAGCATGAGCGAGGTTCTCCTAAGTCACCTGGCGCATTCGCCGGTGACATGTGTGTTCTCTTACCAACCCAAGTCTTTATTTTTTGCGTCGCAGACATGGGCGAATTTCAAAGCAGCAACGGCCTCAAACGAAACTATTGAACTCGGACAAGATCTCTAGTCTGAGTTCCTAATGTCAATCATGTATGAGAAATTTCCAGAGACCGCTAACAGCGTTTTATTTTTTGATAAGCGCGCTGGCGTCCTGATACAACGACGACTTAAAGATAAAGAAACTCCTTTTTCTATAGAGAAGGCTGGTCTTACGCAATAACTAATAAGATCCCGTGCAGATCGGACCGCCGGAATAGCATCTATTGCTACTAGAAATACACGGAGAAGGAGCCGACACGTTGTTTCGCGTGGTGAAATAGATTGCAGCCTCAACCAGAAGGGTAACCAATCCAGATATCCTGTCAGGAACTGCGCCGCCTATACTGAATCGGGTAAATTCTTGTGGCAAAACGCAGCGCCGGCCTGCTGATGTATCGGCAGCGAAGCCGTGGTCTCGAGGTCTTCCTAGTTCATCCTGGCGGTCCATTCTGGGCGGCCAAGGATCTGGGAGCATGGTCTATTCCCAAGGGGGAATACGCAGAAGGCGAGCAGCCGTTACATGCCGCCGTCCGCGAATTCCAGGAGGAGACAGGCGTTGCCGTGCAAGGAAATCTTCTCGCACTGGGCGAGGTGAAACAGGCCGGCGGAAAGATCGTCTCCGTATGGGCCCTTGAGGGTGACTGCAACCCCGGCGATTTGACCAGCAATCGCTGTCAATTGGAGTGGCCGCCGCGAACAGGGCGTTTCATCGAGTTTCCTGAAGTAGATCGTGGAGGGTGGTTTTCTCTTGCTGAGGCGAGAGAACACATGCTCAAGAGCCAGATTCCCTTCCTCGATCGGCTTACGCGGGCATTGAGCGGAGCGGAGTAGACGCGAAGCCGCAATCGAACAGAGCGCGCTACCATTATCTTGGTATGCGATTGTTTGTTGGAATACCGCTGGCGGCAGAAGTTATCACCGAGCTCTCGGCGGTGACGATGCGTCTTCAATCCAACAACGATGGACTACGCTGGTCACCTCCTGACCTATGGCACATCACTTTGCAATTTCTAGGCAACACCGGCGCGGAACAATTCAAATGCGTTGTCGAACAGCTTCGCAAACTGCATCTGCCTCCCGTTCCTATAAAGCTTGAGTTGCTGGACCTTTTCGACCGCGCAGGGATTTTCTTTGTGGGTGTGCGACTGACTCCCGGCCTGCTCTCCCTTCAGGAGCATGTCTGCACCGCAACAAGTCTTTGTGCATTCGTCCCTGAGACTCGCCCCTATCGTCCTCACGTCACCCTGGCGAGAAGCAGAGGCAAAGGCCCGGGACAAGCTTTCCACGCACTGAAGAGCAGGATCCACCACCAGCCCACCTTCACCAGGTTTACCGCTGATGCGTTCCTTCTTTATGAAAGCTTGCCCGCGCCCACTGGTTCTCAATACGAGATCCGCGAGCGGTTTCTCCTCGATGGCGGTTCCCGAGCTGGATCTTAACGCTCCATTCGGTCGCCTCCCCATCAGCCTCATCCATTAGAATGTGGGAGTCTTCCAGCGAGACCTCGCGAGCGGCTTCTCCTGGACTTGTGAACACCGATACTACAACGAAACAATTCCAACGAAGCCGTGACATCAACTTGCTAGCTGCCACGCACAGACAGGTCTCCTCCATGGCGGAACGCCACCGAACGCTGCTCCCAGTCTTCCTCTACTTTCTGGTTGCTGGCGTCGCCACGGTTATGCTCGGACCTATCTTGCCGACCCTCAATGCACGATGGCATTTGCCTGATGCACAGTTGGGGACGCTCTTCGTCGCGTCGTTTGTGGGGCAACTGCTTGGAGCCTGGTTCGCGACGCGGCGCCTGGGATTGAGCCTGCTATGCGGTGCGCTGTGCTCGGCACTCGGATGCCTTGGACTTACTTATTCCGGATTCCTGATCGCCCACGTTGCCTTCTTCGTCATCGGACTTGGGCTTGGCGCTGGGCTGACCGCCGGCAACGTAATCATAGGCACGATCGATGCTGTCGAAACCAGCGCTCCCCTTGCGCCTGAACGTAAACGCTATTCCACTTCCAGGCTGCTGGCGCTGTTGAATATGGGGTGGGGCCTGGGTGCCATTGCATGTCCGCTGCTGCTGCGATGGAGCCTGCATCGGCAGGTCTTCGAAATCACTGAGTCTGGGACGACGGGCAATGCAGCCGGCAACTTGAAATGGTTCTTCCTCCTTGTGATGATTGGCCTGACGATCGCGGCAGTGCTATTCGCTTTTCTGTTACCGAAAAGGTACTATGGCCTTTCATTGGACAGCGGATCTGGTACGAGGCTTCCCTGGCCGACTCTATGGCTTTTTCTTGCCACGCTGTTTCTATATATAGGAATAGAGAATTCACTAGGTGGCTGGCTACCGACCTATGGACAACGCATCATTCCAGGTAGTTTGAGTTCCGGGATTGCCTCCTCGATCTCGTTCTACTTCTGGATTGGCCAACTATGCGGTCGCAGTTTAATGGCCCTTCTGCTCAGAGATGTAAACGAGCGGCGTGCCTATCGCGGAAGCCTGGTGGCGCTCATCCTTATAGTTGGCGTTTTGATTCTGGCACCACATCTTACAGCGCCTATCCTCATCTGCCTGACGATAATCACAGCGATGAGCTTGGCGCCTCTATATCCGTTGGTGGTTTCGTTCATGCTATCGCGCACCGGGAACAACCCAAGGCTGGGCCGCATCTTTGCCTCCGCATCTCTTGGGGGGGCCACATTGCCGTGGTTGACGGGGCTTGTCTCTACCTACTTCCAGGCACTTCGTATCGGCCTTTTGGTCCCAACGTTCGGCGCGCTCATGCTATTGATGCTTTCTTCCCTTCTACCCCATGATCGCGATGAGCAACCCCAGGTTGTAGCCAGACCTTAGACTCGATCAGGGGTGCCTGGAAGATTCGGGCTGTTGCGGATGAAGCAGCGTGATTCCCTTACCTTCTGTAACACGATAGTAGTGATCGGCAGCTATGTTTTCGAATACTTCAGTCTTTCCAGCAGGCCAAAGAATCTCTACTTTATCCAGGTGATCGCGGTTTTCCAAACCAAAATGGATGCGCAGATCGCTCTGCGATAAGTAACTGCCACCACTGTGCACTTCACCTAATTGGACCAGATCTCCCGCAGTTGCCCTGACTCGAGCATTCAGCGCCAAATGATTACTCTTAGTTCCTTCTAACTCAAAGCTGATCCAGTGATTCGCAGGACCTCCCGTGGGACGAAGGATCATCGGACCGCCCGACAAGTTCTCTACCACGATATCGATTCTGCCATCATTGAAGAGATCGCCCATTGCTACTCCGCGGCTCACCTGAGGCGTTTGAATCGCCGGACCGGCGAGTTGACTTATATCCTTGAAAGTACCGTCTCGCTGATTCAGAAACAGCAGCTTGGGTTCTCGATAGCTTGCATCCAGATGGGCATTATCAACCTGCGGATAGACATGACCATTGACGAGGAAGAAGTCCTGCCATCCATCATTATCAAAATCAAAAAATCCATCTCCCCAACCAACATACGGAGCTGTCCTTCGCGCAAGGCCAGCATGCGCAGAACTATCGGTGAAGGCATTGTTTCCATCATTCCGAAACAGAGCGGCGTATTCATGATTGAAGTGCGACACAGCGATGGAGAAGCGCCGTCCCGTATTGAGATAGTCTCCCAGGGCGACGCCCATATTTGCCTGTTCTGATCCGTCATCGCTCAGCGCAACGCCAGCCGTCATTGCAATATCTGTGAAGGTGCCATCGCCGTTGTTGTGGTAGAGATAGTTTGTCTCTCCGTCATTAGTTACAAAAAGATCGAGGCGGCCATCGTCATCAAAATCTTCCCACACCGACGTCAGCCCAAAATACTTTTGGGGATCATCAACCCTGGCCTTCTTCGAGACATCCGTAAAGGTTCCGTCGCCGTTGTTGTGGTAAAGGTTGTCGGGAGCTCCCTTTAGACCTCGCGGCCCGCACTGAACATCAATCCCCTCGTACTTGCATGTTTTACTTGAGCCAAAAGCAGGAAGGTCATCCAGATGAAAATCAACGTAGTGCGAGACGAACAGATCCACCCAGCCATCCCCGTCGTAGTCTCCGAAGGTTGCACCCGTAGCCCATTGTGTATCGTTGCTTAAGCCTGCCTGCCGTGTAACATCCTTAAAGGTCCCATCATGTTGATTGCGGTATAACACTACGCCGCCGAAACATGTCACCAAGAGATCGGGCCAACCATCGTTATCGTAGTCTCCCACGACCGCGCCCATAGCCCAGCAGGGATATCCAACTCCAGCCTTTTCCGTGACGTCGGTAAACGTACCATCATGATTATTGTGATAAAGAGCGCTGCGCGACTTCTTTCCGGAGAGAGCCATCTGAACGCTTTGCGCATTGGTGAAATAAATATCCGGCCAGCCATCGCGGTCGTAGTCAATGAGCGCCACACCTCCACTCATCGATTCGACAATATATTTTTGTTCGGGTGATGACTGATGCTGAAAGGTAATTCCGGTGGAGGCAGTAATGTCTACAAGCTCGGGTAGTTGTTGTTTTCCTCGATCAGCAGTGGATGGACGCTCCGTGGAACTGTGCGAGCTTCCGCTTTGCTTTCTGCCAAATTGTGGATCTTCCTTCTGTGGCCCCATGCCGCTTTGCGCGAAGGATGGAATGCACGTAAGGAGCGCCGCAAGCAGCAAAGCCCATGCACTCATGCCGCGAACCTGTCTCTCGCGTGCATGAGTTAGAAGGCTCTTTGAGTGCTCACTTCTCGGCATCGGGAACTGCATCCTTGGCATTTGCCGGCAAGCGCATTTTCTTATATGCCTCGCGCAATTTTTCCTTCATCTCCTTGTACTTTTTGTATTGCTCAATCTCGCGCTCTGCATCGGCAGTGCGTCCTGCATGACGATAGAGAGTGCCGAGCCGGAAGTGTGCAACAGCACTGGTTGGATCTAGCTGTACGGCATGCTCCAGCAGCGGGAGAGCTTTATCAGACTGCTGATTCGCGACATATATCCGGGCAAGCCCCAGCATCGCGTCTGTGTCATCCGGCCGCAGTTCGAGAGCATGCGAATAATGCGCGATCGCTAGTTTCTCATCGCCATGCTTATCCGCAAGCTCTCCCAGCTTGCACTCTGATTTTCCATCGAATGGATTCGCAGCCAGAGCGGCTTTGTACTCGATCTCAGCCTCTTTATGACCAGCCTCCGTATCCAAAGAATTCAGAATCTCCGCCAGCTCAAAATGAAGTCCGGGTAACTTCGGATCGATCTTGAGAGCTTCACGGAAGTTAGCAATCGCGGCTTGAGTATCCCCCTGGCGAGCTAACTCATGCGCCATCATCTGATGTACCTGGGCAGACTCCGGATCGGTTATAGCTAAGGACAATCCCGCTTCGCCTGCCTGATCCGAATAGATGCGATAGGCCGCGTAAAGGATACTGGCATTGGCAGGGTCTAGGGCTCGGAGAACGGATACTGTAGTCGCTGCTTTGTCTAGGTCTCCGGTAGCCGTGTAACTCTCAATCAGCTCCAGGCCGACTTCGGTGCGTATCTTGGTTTCCGATAACTGTGGGAAGGCTGCTTCCAGATCGGTACGACCAGCCTCGTCCTCCCCTGTCCTCCGTTCACACATGCCGAGCAATGCCTGTATCTTCCATAGGCCTGGATGCAGCTTGAGGGCATCCTGCAGATGAGGAAGAGCATTCTTGTAGTCCTGGCGAAAAAACAAAAGTACACCGAGGTTTGCCTGGGCATCGGCATTGGCTGGGTCGAGCTTGACCAGCGCCTGCAGTTCGGGTATCGCGAGGTCAGGCTTCTTTTCGAGAAGCAGAGCCTGCGCCTTTCGCGTATGCAGGTCGATCTCACGCTGCTTGTCGCCGGTTGCCTGCGCAAAGCACAGTGCGGAGCCCAGCAGAATACCGATTCCAGTGATTACGAGGCGATATTTTCGAGTCATCACATTCAAATCATATACACGCAGATCGCGGAGATCGATCTCCATAAAAAGGAGAGACGGCAATCTCTTGCCGCCTCTCCTTTACGAAAACCCCGATTCGGCCAGAACTAGAACTGCAGCCGAGCTCCGAGTTGTACGTTACGTCCACCGACTGTTGTTGAGTTAATCTGCCGACCGAATAGGTTTTCCGAAAACGCGTCGCCAGGCTTCGCACCAGCACTCAATCTCAAGTTGGACGAAGGAACGCCAAAGCTCGGGTGGTTAAAAGCGTTGCTCGCGTCTGCTCGAATCTGGAGCTTGACACTTTCCCAGATTGAGAAGGTCTTGCCGGCAGAGAGGTTAAATACATTGAGCCCGGGACCGTAAAGGCTATTCCTCTTTACGTTGCCGAAGGTTCCGTCGAGCGGCATTGAAAATGCTGCGGGGTTATACCACTCGCGGATACTCCGATGCCGGGGAGTTGGACTGATCCCGGTTGCATTTGGATACTGTTTTCCCGACTGAGCGTAGGTATTGCCATTTGTGGTCACAGTAAATGGATTTCCGGTAGAAAGGACCACCGTACCGGAAAGCTGCCATCCGCCGATCACGGCATCCACAAGAGAATTATTGTTGAGGAACTGTTTGCCTCTTCCGAGCGGCAGTTCATAGAGAGCATTTCCCTTGAACGCGTTACGGACGTCAAAGTTGGAACTGCCATAGTTGGACGATGGATCCAGTGCGCGCTGATAAAACTGGTCTCCCGCGCGGCTTCCCCATCCTGAGGAATCCTGATCATCGAGGAAGTGCGACCAGACATAGTTGAAGTTGAAGCTAAGTCCGGAAGTCAGGCGTTTGCTGATGGACGCCTGGAGCGAGTTGTAGTTAGAGATAGCATTATTGGTGCTTCCTTTGATCTGCCCATACTCCGGATATGGTCGGCTGCCTTTATCGTTTGAAGATAGTTTGGATTCAGGCACCTGATTGATATCCACCGGGAAGTTAAGATTGAATCCATGGCTAGCCACGTAAGCGATCTCAGCCACCAGATTTCTCGTCAACTCATGCTGAATTGCCACGGTCCACTGGTAGATCTCAGGCATTGGAGTGTGAAACTGGTTATAGGTCACGTCGTTTCCATTGAATCTCGTCGGATCGGTTGAAGCTGCTGCGAACGGAAGATTCGCACCGCTCCCGCCAAGCTGCACCACGGGCGTTATGCCGTTCGTCTGATCCGTAACGCTGCCTGAAGATCCAAAGGTGCCTCCCATCCCAGGGCCATAGGCATCCAGGCTCCAATTGTAGGCATAGATACCGAAGCCGCCGCGAATCGTGGTTCCAGGCTGGAACAGCCAGGCAAAGCCAACACGCGGCAGGAATGTGTTGTTGACGTCGTCCTGAAGCGACTTGCGGCCATTTACGTGCGTACTGGCATACCAATAGGCACCATTGGCATTTGTAGCGGGATTGAGCACAGTCGGATCGAAGACGGCGATGTTGTTATGGACTTCGTTCCAGCCATGCCGCATCTGGTAGCGTAGACCGAGATTTAAGGTCAGGTTGGGCCTTATTTTGTAATCGTCCTGGATGAACACCTGTGGAGTCTTCATCCGCGCCCCATACTCCGGAGTAATGCCTGCATTCCACGACTGAGCCTTACCAAGCAGGAAATCCGCATAGTTTAGACCAGTTTCAGAATTCGGCTTGGCGATTCCCGATCCTGGATCCACTTGCCATACCTGTGTATATTGACCGGAAAAATTCATCGCTCCGGCATTCATATTCCCCCACGCTGTGGAGTTGTCCTGGTACATCAGGAACTCGCCGCCAAAGTGAAGAATGTGCTTGCCGCGGATCATGGTCACAACGTCAGAGGGATCGAAGACGTGTTCCTTATAAACCGAATTCGAACTCGGCTGAATCCAGGCATACGGATAGGGAGGCCCGAACTGTATCGCGGGAAGATCATCGGCCTTGGCAAACTGCCAACCCAACTTAGAAGCATAGCCATGATTTAGGGCCAGATCTTCAAAGAAGTTTCCTTGCCAGGTATAACCAATTCTCACTTCATTAATGGTATGAGAAGTGATGGTCCATACATCGGTGATCTGCGCGTTATTGTTATCGACATCGCCGGATTGGCAACCAACCGGACATGCGGTCACAGAGCTTGGATACATGACCGGAGTGTCACTCTGCGTGTCGGACATGGTCAGCCTGTTGTTCGGCGTAAGGTCGTAGTCCAGTCTACCGAAGAACTTTCTGTATGGCGTGGACTGCGGAAGGCTGGAATAGAAGTTATTTTCCAGCAATCCTACGCCATTCAACGATCCGGGAACAAACTTCCCGCCGGCGATGTGGTTGGAAGGAGTCGGATAGAGCTTCTGAAAAGCCGCGGCAACGCTATCAATCATGCTGGCTGGGATGGCGTTTTTGCCGGTTTCCTCCAGAAAAGATTTCCTCACCGGGTACGGATTTCCCTTTGAATCATATGCAATTACCTGCGTAGTCGGGTCATAGATAAGGGGCTGCCCGGTAAAGTCTCCATTCATCACATCCGCGGTCGGAATTGTATTAGTGCTGTTGTTGGCAGAACCATGGTTGATGGTCTGGTCATAATTGAAATAGAAGAACATCTTCTTCTTCAGGACAGGACCACCGATGGATCCTCCGAAATTGTTGTAGCGAAGAAAAGGAACCGCCACTTTATTACCAAAACCATAGTGAGCGGCGTTCAAGGCATCGTTCTGCATATAGTCATATGCCGAACCGTGGAAACTACCCGTACCGCCTTTGCTGATCTGGTTAAAGATGATTCCGCCAACACCATACTGAGCAGAAAAAGCAGATGTAGTGACCTGCAGTTCAGAAACCGTCTCAAAGATGGCAGGGTTGGCGTTCTGGCTATGTGACAGTGTAGTAGAAGCGCCATCGGCGAGCACATTGCTATACGGAAGGTTGCCATTCGCCGCGACCGTTTGCCCCGGATTGGCCGAACCCTGAGGTCCCTTGGCCGTACCCGAAGTACCGGCAAGCAGGATAGTGAAGTTTTCCCAGTTCTGGCCGACGTTCGGCAATTGTGCCATTGATTTTGATTCAAGAATCGTCGACTGCTCGCCGGTTTCGGTCTTCAGTTGCGACACATCGGTGTCGACAATCACCTCTTGCTTGGCGGCACCGACACTCAACTGTGCGTTGATCGCGGTTGTGCCAACCTGAAGAGAGAGAGGACCCCGCACCAAAGTCTCAAATCCATCACGAGAGAAGGTGACCTTATAGTTGCCGGTCACAATCGAGCTTGTGTCATAGATTCCGTCCTGGTTCGTGACGAGCTCCTTGGTCACGCCCGTATCGACATTCAGCACTGTAACGCGCACATTGGGAATGACTGCCCCAGTTGCGTCACTTACAGTACCTCGGATGTCCCCAGAATTTGTGCTTTGAGCACGACCGGCAACGGTCGCGCATAGGAGAATGCAAAGCAACATCCAACGAAATAGTTTCACCATGTACCTCCCGAATTAAAAACTGCGTTGATCATCTTTGCTTGCGCATTTCCACACGCATTACGGCATTGTGATCTTCGATCCTGGCCGGCGGGACAATTCATCACCATCCCTGTATCTCGGCCTGTCTATCTAAATCTAGACAAACGATTGCGTTAAAGACAACAAAATGATCACACGAAACACCGCCAACGAGTAAACCTCGCCGCGAGAACGATTGTCAAGCCAAATGTCATGAAGAAAATTTGGGGCTGATTTAGCTATATTTCCCTAGACAATGGCTTGTCTACTTAGGCCATGGAATGGACATGGTTGCTTTTCTACTCCCGACACGGATACCACTTGAAATGGGGTATCCCGCACAATGGATAGAAAACAATCCTTTGTCTAAGGGGCAAACTTCGCATACTATTGCTGGTTACAAAGTCTCGAGTCACGGGTCGAAGGATAATGTCACAGAAAACTCGCCGCGAATTCATGCAGTTATCCGCTTGTGCAGCTGCCGCTATCAGTGCATCCAAAGGATCCCTATTATGGGGTGCCACGGCATCCCCCAGCCGACCGGTCAGTCTGTGGCTCACAGGAGGTACAAGAAGATTTGCGCAGGTTGAGGCTCCACAGTGGAAAGCCACACAGGGTAAGGCCGCTGCGGGGATCCATATCGATCCGACCGTGCGATATCAGGAGATTCTCGGTTTTGGTGCTGCCTTCACAGACGCCTCCTGCTACCTCTTTGGCCAGCTAAGTGCGCAGGACCGGAAGGCTCTTCTCAGCGAGTTGTTCGGAGCGGAGGGGTTACGGCTCTCGGTTGGCCGAACCTGCATCGGATCCAGCGACTATTCCAGGAATGTCTACAGCTATGACGAAGTTGAGCAGCCGGATCCCGAGTTGCAGCACTTCAGCATCGAGCATGATCGCGGTTACATCCTTCCCTCACTTCGGATGGCCCGCGAATTGAACCCGGAGTTGTTCTTATTTTCGAGCCCCTGGAGCCCACCCGGATGGATGAAAGCTGGGGGATCCATGTTGGGCGGCTCTATGCGCCAGAAATATCTGGCTCCCTATGCGGAATATTTTGTTAAGTTCCTGAGGGGCTACGCCGCCGAAGGAGTGAAGATTAACGGGGTTACAGTTCAGAACGAAGTGGACACCGACCAGGATGGACGGATGCCAGCAGCCCTGTGGGCTCAGGAATATGAAGCGGAATTTATCAAGAAGCATCTGGGACCTGCATTGGAGCGCGCCGGCCTCGACACAAAAATCTGGATGCTCGACCACAATTACAACCTGTGGGGCCGCGCGGCAGATGAACTGAGCGATCCTGAGGTCTACAAGTACGTGGATGGAGTTGCATGGCATGGATACGTCGGCACCTCGAGTGCAATGACTCGCGTGCACGATCTCTTCCCCGCCAAGCATGCTTATTGGACCGAGGGAGGCCCGGACATCAGCAGCGCCGACTACGCTACAGACTGGACGAGCTGGTCGCAGACCTTTACTGGAATTCTGAGAAATTGGGCCCGCTGCATCGTTGGGTGGAACCTTGCGCTGGACGAACAGGGAAAGCCAAATATTGGACCGTTCCCATGCGGGGGCCTTGTGACGATCGATTCCAAAACGCAGAAGATCATCCGCAGCGGACAGTATTGGGCATTTGCTCATTTCTCCAAGTCCATCCAGCGTGGAGCCCGCATTGTGGCGTCCCATGGGGAGTTGGCAGGCATCGATCACGTAGCCGCAGTAAATCCAAATGGCAGCCATGTATTGGTGCTCACCAACCACGGGCAGGAGCAGATGGTGCCATGCAGCTTCGGGTCGAGCGTATTACAGGTAAAGGTCCCAAAGAATTCGGTCGCTACACTACTTTGGTAAAGACTGCGGCATACGCCGGCCAATACGGCCCGTCCAATACGTTAGGATCAGTACGAAGCGTTGTTCTTCAAAGTAGAGCGTTTCGATCCACTGTGAAATGAAAGTACGCGGCTGAACTTTTCAAGACTATAGCGATGAAGCCGCAAGAAATGCAGGAATGAAGAAACCTACCAGCGAGCAACAACAATCTGGAAAGCCGCCAGTGCAGGAGCGGGTCAGCCTGAAACAACTGGCGGCGCATCTAGGGCTGAATCCGGCAACGATCTCGGTTGTGCTCAACGACGTACCTGGGCGCTCGATTCCCCAGGTCACGCGGGACCGAATTAAGGCCGCGGCCAAGGAAATGAATTACCAGCCCAGCCTACTGGCTCGCTCCCTTCGCAATCGCCGTACCTTAACGATCGGCATCCTGGTCCCCGAACTAGGAGAGGGATATCACACAGAAGTTATAAGTGGCGTTGGCGATCATTTGGTGAATGCCGGATACTTCTATTTCACCGCTCACCACAGGCACCGCAAAGAACTGGTTGAGGAATACAGCAAGATGTTCATTGGCCGCGGGGCCCAGGGAATTATCGCGATTGATACCTTGCTGGAACACTCCGTATCCATTCCCGTAATCGCCGTTGCGGGTCATCGGCAGATCGAAGGTGTGACCAATGTACAGCTCGATCATCGGCGCGCGGCGGAACTAACCTTGACGCACCTGCATTCGCTAGGCCACAGAAATATCGCCTTCATACGCGGGCAGTCCTTCAGTTCGGACTCAGTCGATCGCTGGAACAACATAGTGGAGATAGCACGGGGGCTGGATATCACAATCCGTCCAGAATTAGTTGTGCAACTGGATCGCGATATGACCTCACCAGAGCTAGGCTATCCTGTGGTGCAGCAATTGCTTGCCTGCAAGACGCCTTTCACAGCCCTGGTCGCATTCAATGATTTTTCGGCTATCGGTGCAATTCGTGCGCTTCAGGATTTCAACCTGCGCGTACCGGATGACGTCTCGGTGATCGGCTTCGACGACATTAAGTCGGCAGCTTATTGCATCCCCCGCCTGACCACCATCCACCAGCCATTGGCAAACATGGGACGAATTGCAGCACAATGTGTTCTCAACCGCATACATGGCACGGAAATGTTCCGCCAGCACATCATCGTCGAGCCTAAGCTGGTCGTTCGGGAATCGACGGGTCCGGTCAAGACAGGTTCTCATGCTACTTCGAGCAAGCGACCTACGATGACTCGCCAGCGCGTGAACCATTCCTAATCCGTACTTGAACTTATAAATAGCGCGTCTTACGAGGAATGCCTCGGAACTGGAGAATAGCGCCAGCCATCCAGCATGACCAGTACGGAGTGAATCCAGAACACAAATACGTCATAGATCGTCGTCCGTGACAGACGTCACATCTAGTTCTCCCTGCGGCAGGAGTATTATCCGCATCCGGAAGGAGCAAGTATGGCGAAGCGGTTCTTTATTTTTGTTCTGGCAGGACTGGCGACACTCACTATTGTTGGCAACGTTCTACAGGGTCAGTCGGGGAGCAAGGTCCCATTGAAGCGCACCTCGGCAACATCTGGTAAAGAGATGTATGAAACCTATTGCACCCAGTGCCATGGCAGGGACGGTACGGGTACCGGTCCAGCCGCTGCTGGGCTGATGAGCCGCCCAACAGATTTAACGCGGCTTGCCAAGAAAAACGGTGGCAAGTATCCCGCGGAACGAGTGGCAAACGTTCTTCGCTCTGGATCTCATGGTTCGCAAGATATGCCCGTCTGGGGTCCCGTATTTCGATCGATGAACAAGGCGAATCCGTCCGGCGAAGAGGAGAAGCGGATCGCCACCATGGTGGAGTTTATTCGTATCTCGCAGGTTAAATAGGCGGACCCGGCATCTCTAGCGGTACGGCTTGTTAGCCAGATCACTAGCGACACAGAGCCACTCCTGCAGAAGGGTTAGCCAGTTCTTTCTCCGGTCAAAGTGGAGCCATCCTTTCCAGATGGCTTCTCAAGACCTGCTACGTCTCATCGCCGGGTCTCTTCCGAAATTGCCACTACACCTGTTGCGGAGACACTGGAAGGTCACGAGAGTTCGTGACCTTCCAGGCCGAGCCCGCACCGGACTCCTACAGTCACACTGCGTTCCAAAGCGAAAGAGATTCCCCTCTCCGAGTGCTACGATGACAGCCAGAATGACAGCGGCCAATCCAGTAACGGCTTCTCTTCTCGCCCTGCTCTTCCTTGCCTCAGCGGGTGCGCAAACAACTTCGCAGATTCCCAGCAAGCCCGTTGTGCTCCATGCAGCCCGATTGCTCGACATCGAGAAGGGACAGATTCTCGCTCCGGGAGAAGTCCTCGTAGCGGGCGAACGCATAGTTGAGGCAGGGACCTCAGTCAATCATCCCCGTGACGCGCAAATTCTGGACCTGGGCGACACCACCCTGCTCCCTGGATTGATCGACGCGCACGTGCATCTCTTTCTTCATCCTGGTGCAGAAGATCTGCAGACCGTGACTGAGTCAGTCCCGGAACGCACGATTCTCGCAGAGATTGCTGCGCGGGAAGATTTGATGGCCGGCTTTACCGCCGAGCGCGATATGGGGACGGAGGGAGCCGGCTCTGCCGACTCCGCTGTGCGCAACGCCATCAACGCAGGCCTTATTCCCGGGCCTCGTATGCTCGTCAGCGGCAATGCCATCAGCACCCTTGGCGGGCATGAAGACGCCATCCATTTCAATCCTGCGGTCCATGTTCCATCGAACGCCACATACGCGAACAGCTCCAGCGACCTCGTCAGCGTGATTCGCCAACAGCTCAAGGAGGGTGCCGACTTCATCAAGATTTACGAGAGTGGACAGGATCAATTCAACGAAGGCAAACTGGCTGCACCCTACCAATACAGCCCTGCCGAGCTCGAGGCTGCGGTAAAGGAGACTGCCCGCATGAACACTCGCGTGGCAGTACACTGCACCACGGAGCCCGGTGCACTCTATGCCGCTCAGTCCGGAGTGGCATCCCTTGAGCACGCGTATCAGCTCAGCCCGGAGACGATGCGCATCCTGCGCGACAAACAGATCTATGCTGTACCGACATTTGCCATTACAGAATATTTTGCAGAGCATGCAGCCACCTCCGAGATGGCCGCCCGCGAACGCGCCTTGCAGCAACTCCACGCGCAGGAGTTTCGTCTGCAACTCGCTGCCGGCGTGCCCATGGCGGTAGGTTCTGACGTGGGTCCATTTCCCCACGGCACCCAGGCTCGCGAATTTATCCTGATGGTGCAATATGGAATGACTCCGCTGGCAGTGCTGCAGGCGGATCTGCTGAATGGCGCCAAACTCCTCGGCTGGCAGGCGCAGATCGGCAAACTGAAACCTGGCTACTTTGCCGATGTCATTGCTGTTCCCGGCAATCCGCTTGAGGACATCAGCGTGCTCCAAAGGGTCAGCTTCGTGATGAAGAATGGCATCCTCTATCGACACTGAAAACAAGTACGGCCGAAACACAGGCGAATGGGGGCTTTGTAGAGTGAAGCAGTGGCGTATTTTCCCGATCTTGAAGGCGGCCGCTATGTTTGCATGCATCTTCTTCCCTGGTGAGACGATGCATGCACAGGCAGCACAGCCACATAAGTGGGCCGTTGTTATTCATGGTGGCGCGGGCGTTATCGAGCGCAGTTCGATGACAGACAAGGCCGATGCAGAATATCGCGCCGGAATCCATGAAGCGCTGGAAGCGGCAGCAGGCGTTCTCGGCAAGGGAGGCTCCTCCCTGGATGCAGTTGAAGCCGCTATCAAGCTGCTGGAAGACAATCCTCTGTTCAACGCCGGGCGTGGCGCAGTCTTCACCGCCGACGGCAGGAATGAACTCGACGCTGCCATTATGGATGGAGCGACGATGAAGGCGGGATCCGTCGCCGGCATTTCGCGCAGTCGCCATCCTATATCCGTGGCACGTGCGGTCATGGATAAGACACCGCATGTAATGCTGATCGGCAAGGGCGCCGACGACTTCTCCGCGCAGGCTGGACTGGAGCAAGTCGATCCCAGTTTCTTCTTCACAGAGGCTCGCTGGCAGAAGTTGATCCAGCAGCTACAGAAAGAAGGCCGGCCCATTCCGCCGCGACCTGCCGGTGCGCCACCTGCTCCAACTATCCCGGCGCCGGCGCTTGAACCAGCAGACGCGCATAAGTACGGCACCGTCGGAGTGGTCGCCCTCGACCGCAATGGAAATATCGCTGCCGGCACATCCACCGGAGGGACACAGGCAAAGCGGTGGGGCCGCGTGGGAGATTCACCGATTATCGGAGCTGGCACGTATGCGTCGAACCAGTCTTGCGCGGTCTCCGCTACAGGTACCGGCGAATACTTTATCCGCCTCACCGTGGCACGTACCATCTGCGCACTCGTCCAGTACGAGCACATGCCTCTGCAATCGGCGGCAGACGAGGTAATCCAGAAGCAACTCGTCGGTATCCATGGCGATGGCGGTGTCATCGCGCTCACTCCGGATGGACAGCTTGCGTGGAGCTTCAATACACCAGGCATGTACCGAGGACGTCTCACCGAAGGCGGCACTCCACACATCGCCATCTACCGTGACGAGCCTTAAGAGCAGTGATCGCGCTCTGCAGCCTGGCCATGTAAGCCACAACTAGTTTTCCGATGCGTCTTCCACAATAGCTCCTCCGTCTAACGTGCAGGCCAACAGATACACCCAGAACGGACGCTTGTTTTGGGCTTATCAATTCAGCCATCTTTACGGCATTTCCAGGAATCGAGTTGGCCTGGCACAAGTGTCACGACAGGGAGACAGAGGGATGACGACCAAGTCACTGCAACGGTGGTGCGTAGTCTGCGGATGCCTGCTGATGTCGCTGGCAGCGCCCTTCGCCGCAATCGGCCAGGAGGCTCACGCTGGCTCCGGGCGCGGCGGATGGATGGGGAATGGATCCATGACGCCTCCGATAACTGGCGTTGTCACCGCCATTGCCTCTGGAGACCTTACGATTCGAACTTCAGAAGCTGAGGTCTATAAGGTCCTCTTCAGCGTCAATACAAGGTTCGTCAAGGATCGCCAGCCCGCCAGGAGCAGTGACGTGAAGGTGGGAGATAGCGTGATCGCGATGGGCGTCGTGGACGCCAAGGCAAAAACAGTATCTGCAGCAGTAGTGGCAGAGCTCGATCCAGAGCAGGCAAAGAAGATGCACGAAATGCAGGCCAATTATGGAAAGACGTGGCTGGCCGGCAAGGTGTCCGCAATCAACGAAACACAATTGACCCTTAGCGGAATGGATGGAAAACCATCCAGCTTTGTTGTCGACGAAAACACCTCCTTCAAGAAGCGCCGGGACAGCATAACCCTTGCTGACATCAAGGTAGGCGATCAGGTTCGTGTGCAGGGAGAAGTTCGGAATGGCACTTTCTTCGCGTCAACCCTGAATGTATTCGAGCCAAGGCCAGAGGGCGAACGTGGTCCACGAGAAGGCATGGGGCCGGGTACGGAGCAGCCGGCACCTCCGCAAAAGTAGCACGGCAAACCGTTCCCAAATTCACTTCCGCACATTGTCATGAGGATTTTTTGGTGCGAACTCTATCTCGATATCTGGTGCCGATGATTGTGGTGTTGACTGCCTGCACACCGCTGATGGCTCAGGATGTTCCGGCCTCGGCGTCACCTGCCGCAGCATCCAGCTCCGCTGAGGTCAAAGGCGGAACCATCCGTGGCTCGGTGAAGTCCGGCAGTGTGCCTCTGCCTGGTGTTGGCGTGACTGCCACCAATACGCTCACTGGCAAAAAATACTCCACCACGACCGATGTGAATGGCAGTTTCTCCATGACCATTCCGCAAAACGGCCGTTATGTCGTCAAAACGGACCTGGCAGGATTCGCCCCCGCTACGAAGGAAGCGCTCCTCAACGCCAGTTCTCACGATCAGCAGATAGAGATCTCCATGATGCTGGCCTCGCGCGTCCAGGCGCAGGAGACACAGCAGAACGCCGCATCCACCCGGCAAGCCGCGGGCGGTGTGCAGAATCTGGCGCTGCTCGGAATGGCTGCCGGTGTCATTCAGGCTGGCGCAAATTCAAGCGCCGAAAGCAGTGGCGCGCAATTGCCTTCTATCGCAGGCAGCTCTGACTTCTCTGGTGATTCTGTAGCGATCAATGGGCAGGCAGGCAGCACCAATCCGTTCGCCAGTGTCGATATGAATCAAATGCGGGAGAACATGGAAAACCAGCGCCAGCAGGAATCCCTCTCGCAGATACCTGGCCAGGGTGGTTCAGCCGGCAGAGACGGCCCTGGCGGTGGAGGCCCTGGTGGCGGTGGCATCTTCTTTGGCGGCGGCAGAAGGGGCGCTGGAAGCTTTAGAAACTTCAAGCCCGATCAGCCTCACGGAGCCATTTATTGGAACGGTGGAAACTCCGCGCTGAATGCGAACCCCTTCTCCTTACGCGGGCAGCCGTCGATCCAGCCTGCCTATGGATCGAACCGATTCGGGGTCACGCTGATCAGCGAACCATTTATCCCCAAACTTACGAAGCCAAGCTCGAAGAGCACGCTCTTCCTCAATCTCAATGGCCAGCGAACCTCCTCTCCGTTTGATCAGTACGCGACCGTTCCTACGTTAGCGGAACGCAGTGGAGACTTCTCGAACTTCACAAATCAGCGGGGAGAGCCAGTTGCGATCTACGACCCGCAGACCGGGCTGCAGTTTCACAACAATCAGATTCCCCTCGACCGGTTAGCCAAGGAAGCGCAGTCCCTGTTAGCCTTCGTTCCGCAGCCGAACCTTCCAGGAACCCTGCAGAACTATAGGCGTCAAACCACGCAGCAAACGAACACGACAACTGCAGGCTTGCGCTATATGCGCAACCTGACAAGTGGCGCAGCTGGTCCAGGACTTCCCGCCTTGTTGTCGCAGTTTGCGAGCACCAAGGGCTTACGCCAGAACATCAACGCCAACTTCAATTACAGTCACTCGGCCAGCGACCGCATCAACATCTTCCCTGATCTGGGTGGCAAGCTATCCTCTGACAATTATTCGTTCGTGCTTGGCTATACGATTGGGTACGGCAAGCTGACCAATAACTTCTCGGCAGGCTGGAACTATGCACAGTCGCAAGTCATCAATTCCTTTACAAGCAAGAAAGATATTGCAACCCAGACAGGAATTCTCGGACCAAATGGAAGCGCCCTGAACGCGAGCCCACTCAACTACGGCTTACCTAGCATTGTCCTGAGTGAATTCAATGGGCTGAACGAGACACAACCCAACCTGCGACTTACGCAGACTATCTCCGTCTCAGATTCAAGCTCCTGGTCTCACGGCAAGCATAACGTTCGGTTTGGTGGAGACTTCCGGCGCGTGCATCTCAATCTTCTCGGCGGCACTAACGCCACGGGAACGTTCTACTTTACCGGCTATGCAACCCAGGCTCCGAATTCAGGAAGCGCTGCTCCGTCGGGATCTTCGCTTGCAGATCTTCTGCTTGGAACCCCACAGGAGACGACCATCCAGTCGCCACAGCAAAAAGCTTACATGCGCGCCAATCAGTGGGATCTGTTCGTGCAGGATGACTTTCGCGTGCTTCCCAACCTGACCCTCCTCGGCGGTCTTCGCTATGAATATTTCTCGCCTTACTCTGAAAAGAGTGATCGTCTCGTCAACCTGGATGTGAACGGAGACTTCTCTCAGGTAAGTGCGGTCTTCCCCAATAGCGTCGGGCCATATTCGGGAAAGTATCCCAGGACGCTCATCGCTCCAACCCGCACTGCTATCGCGCCACGCTTCGGGTTTGCGCTCCGGCCAATGAAGAACACCGTAATACGCGGAGGCTTTGGCATTAATTTCACGGGCGGTCAGTATGCAAACTTCATACAGAATCTCGCCTACCAACCTCCCTTTGCGAATGTCCAGACAAACCAGGTAACGCAGGGCGCGACCCTTTCGTTATCCAATGGCTTCCCTGCTCCGCAACGCATCGGGAACTTCGCCGTGAAGAAGAACTACGCCTTGCCGTACGTCCAGGTATGGAACCTGGATATACAGCGTACTCTGCCTGCCGGCATCGTTCTCAACGTCGGATACAACGGAGCAAAGGGCACGCATCTTGACATCACGAGTGCTCCGGGACGAACTGCATTGGGCACAACCAGCGGAGTCTACTTCAACTATGAGGACTCGGTTGCGTTCTCGAACTTCAATGCGGCGACAGTACGTTTGCGCAAACGCCTTCAAAACGGCGTTTCGCTGGGCTTAACCTACACCTATTCGCACTCCATCGATAACGCAGGATCGATCGGAGGCACTTCCACTGTGGTTGCGCAGAATTGGCAGAACCTGTTGGCCGAGGAGGGTAACTCCAGCTTCGACGTGCGCCACAAGGCCACAGGGGACTACCTCTTTGAACTTCCATTGGGCCCCGACAAGCAATGGCTGAACGGTGGCAACTGGGCCTCCCACGCCTTCAGCAACATCTCTGTGTCAGGTGACTTTACATTTGCCACCGGTGTTCCGCTGACACCGCGATATGGCGCAGCCGCAGCGGATGTCGCGCGTGGCACCGCAGGGTCCTTGCGTCCGGATAAGGTCCAGGGCCTCTCCATCACGGCCGGAGGCGGTTCTCTGGATCACTGGTTCAACCCGCTGGCGTATCGCTCTCCCGCGACATCCTACGGCAATGCATCGCGCAACTCGATTCCTGGGCCGGGCACCATCTCCAACAATATGTCTCTTGCAAAGACGATTCACCTGGGAGATATCCGGAGCCTTGAATTTCGCGCCACGGCAAACAACGTCTTCAATACCGTTCAATATGCAACCGTGGATACGCAAATCGACTCGCATACGGTGGGCCAGGTTACTTCGGCCGCGAGCATGAGGCAATTCAACTTCGTCGCACGCCTGCGATTCTAGGAAAGAGCATGAAGAGAGAAGATCAGCTCCGGACACCCTGCCTTCCGACAGGAACAGACGCAGTGGCTGCGCGCACTGTGGTTGCACTCACTGTGGTTGCAATCTTCGCATCGCTGCTGTTGCCTTGGCTGCGTGCAGACGCGCAGGAAACCTCCGATAGTCGCGCGCAGAATAACGGCCAATCGTTCACCCTCAAGGTGGAGAGCGATCTGGTGCTGACAAACGTGGTCGTGCGCGATAAGAAGACGGGCGAAGTCGTGCGTGGTCTCACCGAGAACGATTTCACCGTTCTGGAAAGTGGGCGACAGCAACGCATCGCCACCTTCGACTTCCAGAGCGTGGACCAGGCCGTCGCTCTGCAGGAAGCTACCGTAAGCGGCACCTCCGGGCCGATCGTTTTGGGTAAGCCAGGAACTGGCGCAAACGACGAGCAACTGCGCAACCATCGGCTGATTGTTCTATTCTTCGATCTCACCTCGATGCAAGTAGAGGATCTGGACCGCTCCGTTGCCGCTGCCCGCGACTACATCAACAAACAGATGCAGCCAGCCGACCTTGTTGCATTGGTCTCGCTCAGCACTTCGCTCTCTCTCGATCAGGACTTCACCTCTAACAAAAAGTTGCTGCTTAGCGGAGTAGGCCGCTACAACGGCTCTGAAGGACAAGGCTTTGCCCAGGGCGGCACTGGCAATGCGAGCGAGGATGCAAGCGGCTACACCGCAGACGAAAGCGAGTACAACTCCATCAATACGGATCGCGAACTCTTTGCTATCGCCGCGGTCGCAAAGTCGCTCGCAGGCATCAACCAGAAAAAATCTTTGCTCTACTTCTCCGGAGGTCTAACTCGAAGCGGCATTGAAAACCAGGCATCGCTGCGCGCGGTGGTCAATGCATCGGTTCGCGCAAACGTCTCCATCTATAGCGTCGATACTCGTGGGTTGGAGGCTATTTCGCCGCTGGGCGATGCCACCAAAGGAAGCCTGCGCGGAACAGGAGCCTTCAACGGTTCCGCGATGCAAACAAACCTCGATGCAAACTTCTCCTCGCAGGAGACTCTCTCGACTCTCTCCGCCGACACCGGGGGCAAGGCCTTTCTGGATGCGAACGATTTTGCGCCGGCATTTCAACGCATACAGCAGGACACCTCGGCGTATTACGTCCTTGGTTTCCGCTCGACCAACCTGGTTCGTGATGGACGTTTTCGCAAGCTGACAATCAGGGTGAACCGGAAGGACGTCAAACTGGAATACCGGCCCGGCTACTATGCGCCGGCGGACTTCCGTCACTCCAACAAGGAAGATCGCGAGCGCGAACTCACCGAGCAACTGCAGAGTGATCTGCCGGCAACCGATGTATCTGTGTATCTGCAGGCGCTCTACTTCCGCCTCGACGAAAACCGCTTCTATGTGCCGGTATCAATCATCGTGCCCGGCTCGCAGATCCCCTTTGTCAAGGGCGGGGATCGCGACAAGGCGACGCTCGACATCATTGGAGAGATCAAGGATGCGCAGGGTCACCAGATCAGCGATGCACGGGAAACGGTGAAGCTGGCCATTGATGAATCGCAGCAGATTGCGCGGAAGAATATCCAGTACTCGACAGCCTTCACGCTGCCCGCCGGCAAGTTCCATCTGAAGTTTCTCGTGCGCGAAAACGAAACCGGACGCATGGGTTCCTTTGAGGCAGACATCACGGTTCCCGACCTGAAGAAGATGCCCCTGAAGATGAGTTCCATTGTGCTTTCCAGCCAGCGTGTTCCCGCGGGAAAGCAGAAGTCCGAGAGCCCGCTTGTCCGGGATGGCCTGCAATGGGTTCCCAACGTCTCCCATGTATTCCGCGGAGATCAGCACCTCTATTTTCTCTATGAGGTCTACGACCCCACCGCGGTGAAAGCGGCAACAAAATCAACGGTCAAAGTGCTGACCAGCATTGAGTTTCTGCAAGGTTCAACGAAGGTGTTCGAAACTCCGCTGGTCGAAGCCAATGCGACAAATGTTGCGGGACGAGATGCTGTCGCGTTTCAGTTCGACGTACCGCTCACCGATCTCAAAGCCGGGCTCTATACCTGCCAGATAAACGTCATCGATGACGCCGGAGGCAGCTTCAGCTTTCCCCGCCTGGCGCTTTTAGTCCGCGATAGCAGCAGCGCTGCGGCTGCCCTTCCCGCACCCTCCTCACATGTCTCCCCGGGAACCGAAAAACGTTAACGACGCAGAGGACAGAGGAAGGTTAATATGTATCCTCTCTGGGGATCGCGGAAACGAAGGGAGAATTATGGCTACGCTCACAATGGAATCTACTATCCAGTCGCTATTGGCTCCGGGCAAAGGCATTCTGGCTGCGGACGAGAGTTTCCCGAGCATCGCAAAACGCTTCAAGGAAGTGAATATTCCTTCGACCGAAGAAAATCGTCGGGCATATCGCGACATGCTCTTCGCAACTCCAGGGCTGAATGAGTTCATCAGCGGTGTCATCCTGTTCGATGAAACGCTGCGCCAAAAGATGAAGAGCGGCGTTCCGATGCCGGCAGCGCTCACAAAGCTGGGCATCGTTCCTGGGATCAAGGTCGACCTGGGAGCCATTGCTCTGCCCAACTTTCCCGATGAGAAATTCACCCAGGGCCTCGATGGCCTTCGCGAGCGGCTCGCGGAGTATGTGACCCTTGGAGCCAGGTTCACCAAGTGGCGCGCCGTAATCAAAATCGGGGAGCAGTTGCCCACGCGAACCTGTATCCAGGCAAATGCCACGATGCTGGCCATATTTGCCGCGCTCAGCCAGGAGGCGGGACTGGTTCCCATTGTGGAACCCGAGGTGCTAATGGATGGATCTCACACTTTGGATCGCTGCGAAGAGGTCATCACGCACACCCTCCGGAGCGTCTTTGACACACTCTCTCACTATCGAGTGGTGCTGGAACAAATGGTGCTCAAATCCAGCATGGTGCTTTCCGGCAAGGATTGCCCGCAACAGGCCGATGTGCCAACCGTCGCCTCTGCCACAATCCGCTGCTTCCGCCGCTCAGTGCCGGCAGCCGTACCTGGAATTGTCTTTCTCTCCGGCGGCCAGCAGGACGTCGAGGCTACACAACGATTGAACGCGATCTGCAAGGTGACCGACGTTCCATGGAAGATCACTTTCTCTTATGGACGCGCGCTGCAGGCTCCCGCACTCAAGACCTGGCGGGGTTCCGAGGGCCAGATTGCCGCCGGTCAGGCTGCGCTCTACCATCGAGCGAAGTGCAACGGATACGCGGTTCAAGGTAAGTATTCTGAACAGATTGAATCCGCCAAAAACTGATGACGATGTTCTACGAATCCCTGAATCCACGTCTCCTAAATCCACGCCGACTGTGCAGGAAGTTTCACACCACAATGCCTGCCCGGTAGACGTGGATTTAGGTACGTTCCTGTTACATTTTGGCTGCACCGGAGAGGAAATCCTTAGCGCAATAAAGCAAATCGAGCGGCAAGGAATAAGGCCGTTTAGACGCTGTTTTCACGCCAAAAATGCACAATTAGCGGTCCTCCCACTATCCATTCCCACCCGCTGACCGTGCACTCATTTGTGATTGGGATCACAAAAAATCCCCCAAACGGGGGCTAAATGTCATAGGATAAGTCTAGTAACAGTTCGTTGATGAGATCGTCTGGGGCCGGCCAATACCCCTCTCAAGACTTACCTCAGAATTTCATCGTAGTGCTGTAGATGCTTTCTTATGCAGCTCTTAGTGTTCATCCATCAAGAGAGGGCTTCGTCTTCATTCTTCTTTTCCTGAGGGTGTATCATCCCTCCCGGGCAAAGCTGTCATTGTGGCATTACGGAGAAGGAACTCACGAAAATGCTTGCGAAAGGACTCCAGGTAACTCGGGCGATCCTGCGGGGTGCGATGTTTTTGCCGCTGCTTGCGTGCCAACGCGCGCTGGCTGCGTCCTCCACCAGTATCTTTGCCCCAGGGTCCACCCCGGCAAAGTCGATCGTCGATCTGTCAATTTTCGTTATAGCGCTCACCGGCACAATCTTCGTGGTGGTGGCGTCTTTACTTGTCTATGTTATTGTCCGCTATCACCATCGCCGCATGGATGACGAGAGCGAGCCTCCGCAGATTTATGGCAGCAGCCAGGTCGAAATGGCCTGGACGGTGGTGCCAGTACTTATCGTCGTCGTTCTTTTCCTCACCACTGCCCGCGTCATTTTTGGGATTCAGGATGCACGCAAGCCCAAGAATGCGGTCGACGTGACGGTGATCGGGCATCAATTCTGGTGGGAATTTCGCTATCCCAAGCAGGGGATTGTCACGGCAAATGAATTGCATGTGCCCGTAAGCGATGCGCATGACCCCTCTCCCACGTTTCTCACCTTGCTTTCCGCAGATGTCGATCACAGCTTCTGGGTGCCCGAACTGGCAGGAAAGACCGATCTGATTCCCAACCACCCGAACAGTATGTGGATTGATCCGCATACTGCGGGAGTGTACCTGGGGCAGTGCGCGCAATTCTGCGGTACCCAGCATGCCAAGATGCTGTTGCGTGTGGTCGTCCAGCCGAAGGCGGAGTTCGAGCAATGGGTACGCGATCAGAAGGCCGTAGCTCAGCAGAGCGATGCTGTGGCGGCAGGGCGTCATGTCTTCGAGACGCAGGCCTGCATCAACTGCCATACAATCTCCGGCACTGTGGGCACGGGGCGTTTTGGACCCGACCTGTCGCACCTGATGAGCCGGGCAACCCTCGCCGCGGGTGCTGTTCCCAATACGCCGCAAGATCTGCGGCAATGGATCCGGGAACCGGATTCGATCAAACCGGGCTCGCTGATGCCGGCCATGAACCTGAGCGATCAGCAACTCGATCAGCTAACCGCTTATCTCTCAACGTTGCGCTAAACATGTAGGGGCTCGATACCATGGCTGATACCACCATCTCGATTGCCGCGCTGGATGAAACACCTCCGGAGCGGCCTCACGGTACGTTTCTGGAAGTGGTGCACGACTGGCTGATCACCGTCGATCACAAAAAGCTCGGCATCATGTATATCGTCTACGCTGTGTTCTTCCTGATAGTTGCCGGGTTGGAAGCGCTGGCGATCCGTGTTCAGCTTGCCGTCGCGCACAATCACTTCCTGTCGCCTCAGGTCTATAACCGCATGTTCACCATGCACGGCACGACCATGGTCTTCCTGGTGGGCATGCCGATCCTCTTCGGGTTCGGGAACTACTTCGTCCCCCTGATGATTGGCGCGCGCGACATGGCGTTCCCGCGGCTGAATGCCTTCAGCTTCTGGATGACGGCGATGGGCGGCCTCCTGCTGTATTACAGCTTTTTAGGAGGCGGTCTCTATGGCGCAAGCAGCGCGCCGGATGTCGGCTGGTTCGCTTATGCTCCGCTTACCGCCCGGGCCTTCTCGCGTGGCCATGCCACCGATTTCTGGACGCTCTCGCTGCTGGTCAGTGGTGTCGGTACGGTGGGCACGGCGATCAACATTATCGCCACCGTCGTCTGCATGCGTTGCAAAGGGATGACGATGATGCGTATGGCCCTGTTCCCCTGGGTCATGCTGGTCATGTCGGGGCTGACGCTGGTAACCATCACGCCCCTGACCGCAGCGCAGGTCATGCTGGTCATTGATCGCTACCTCGGCGGACACTTCTTCGACACCCAGGCCGGTGGTTCCGCCATTGTATGGATCCACTTTTTCTGGATTTTCGGGCACCCGGAAGTATATGTGCTGGTCTTGCCCGCGTTTGCCTTCGCCAACGAGATCATCCCGGTCTTCTCCCGTAAGGCGATCTTTGGATATCCGGCCATGGTTGCGGCTTCCGCCGGCATCGCCTTCGTCAGCCTGGGCGTCTGGGCGCACCATATGTTCACCGTCGGCATGACCTCCGCGGGAAACACATTCTTCGTCCTGTCCACCATGCTCGTGAGTATCCCGACCGGCATCAAGCTCTTCAACTGGCTCGCCACTATGTGGGGCGGCAAGATCCGATTTGCGACTCCGATGCTGTTCAGCACCGGGTTCCTCTTCCAGTTCCTGATCGCCGGACTGACCGGCATCATGCTGGCCGTGGCGCCATGGAACTGGCAACTCCATAATTCCTACTTCGTCGTAGCGCACTTCCACTATGTGCTGGTGGGCGCAATCGTATTTATGATCTTTGCGGCGTTCTATTACTGGTATCCCAAGGTTACGGGCCGCATGCTGGACGAAACACTGGGCAAATGGCACTTCTGGCTCTTCCTGATCGGGTTTCACGTCACCTTTGACCTGATGCACATCCCCGGCATGCTTGGCATGCCGCGCCAGATTTATACCTACGAGCCCAACCGGGGATGGGAGGGCTGGAACCTCGCCGTCTCCATCGGGGGGTTCATCCAGGCGATCGCTGTCGCAATCTTCGCCTACAACCTTATCCACTCCTACTTCAAGGGCAAGGTTGCCGGGAACGATCCATGGGATGCCTGGACGCTGGAGTGGGCCACTACCTCGCCTCCTCCCGTCTATAACTTCGCCGTTGACCCTGTCGTCCGCAGCCGCCGTCCGCTGTGGGATCTAAAGCATCCGGAAGATCCGGATTGGAAGTACGAGTAAGGAACAAGCGCGAATGAGCACCATCCCTATTACAGCTATCGCTTCCGAAGATCGTCCGTGGGTGCTTCCCTCCCGTGGCCGTATCGGCATGTATTGTGTGATCATCGCGGAGTCGGCGATCTTCACCATCTTTGTGGTTGCCTATATCTACAACCTGGGCAAAAGCATCTATGGACCGACGCCACGCCAGGTTCTTGACATCCCGATCTTCAATACCGTCTGCCTGCTCTCAAGCAGCTTAACCATCATGATGGCGGAGCACCTGATCGAAAAGGGTCGTATACGCGCCTTCACATTCTGGTGGGCGCTGACCTTCGTTCTCGGCGCAATCTTCCTGGTCGGTACCGGTATAGAGTGGCACAAGCTGATCTACCACGACGGATTGACGATCGCCACCAACCTCTTCGGTACAACTTACTACTCCCTGGTTGGCCTGCATGCCTCGCACGTAGTCATTGGCCTCATCGGGCTGTTGACTGTACTGCTCTTCGCCCTTACGGGCCACATCAAGCAGCAGCACTCCGAACGCCTGCAGGTGTTCGCCATGTACTGGCACTTTGTGGACGCAGTCTGGGTCGTAGTATTCACGGTTGTCTATATCATCGGCCGCTGACGGGAAAAACATGGATACATCTCACGAACATTCCGAAAATGACGTTGTCCAACTGCCTGCGCCGACCGCCTGGCCGTTCATTCTTGCGTTTGGTCTGACATTAAGCGCTGCGGGACTGGTAACCAATATGGGGATCGGCATGCTCGGCGGCCTGCTTACGCTCTATGGATGCGTAGGCTGGTTCCGTCAGGTGCTGCCGCACGAGCATCACGAAACCATCCCGGTGAAGGTGATCGATGTCCCCATCACCACCATGCGTCCGAAGGTCACGCATATCGAGATCAGCGAAAGCCACCGCGCCCGTCTGCCGCTGGAGGTCTACTCCGTGGGTTCGGGCCTGAAGGGCGGAATCGCCGGCGGTATCGCAATGATCATTCCGGCCCTTCTCTATGGCGCCTTGAAATACCACAGCATCTGGTATGCGGTGAACCTGCTGGGCGGCGTAGGCATTATGGGAGAACCGAATCCCAGCACTGCCTACATCGCGGCCTTCCATTGGCAGGCAGTCGCTGCAGCTACTGTCATCCACGTCGTCACATCTCTGCTCGTCGGCCTGCTGTATGCCGCCCTTTTGCCGATGATGCCGCGCCGTCCTATCCTGATGGGCGGCCTGATCGCTCCCCTGCTCTGGACCGGCCTTATCTATTCGACCCTGAATATCGTTAATCCGATACTTGATCAACGCATTGCCTGGGTCTGGTTCTTCCTTTCACAAATTGTCTTCGGCGTTGTCGCCGGATTGGTAGTAGCACGCCAGGGACGCATCCGGACCAGTCAGCATCTGCCTTTTGTCGTCCGCATGGGTCTGGAAGCACCTGGTCTGATTCAGTCTCACCATCAGGAGGATCTCCCGAAATGATCGGACGTTTGCTCAACGGCAGCGCTTTGGCGCTGTCCACTCTGATCGTTCTGGGCTGCAGTCACATGCCAGGCGCACCTGGCCCGGCAGCGGAAGTCACACGGCCAGACGCAATCCATGACTTTGCCACGCTCTACAAGCAGAACTGCTCCGCCTGCCACGGTGCGCAGGGACGGAATGGTCCATCGCTCGATCTCGCGGATCCCGTCTACCAGTCGCTGGTCGACGATGCATCCCTGCATATGATCATCACGAATGGCTATCCCGGTACGCTGATGCCCGCATTTGCGCGCAGCGCAGGAGGCATGCTGACCGACCAGCAGGTAGATGTGCTGGTCAATGGCATGCGATCCGAGTGGCGGAAGGCTGGCACGTTGAATGGCCAGAACGCGCCGCCCTATGAAGCCAGCACAAAGGGAGACGTGCAGCGGGGACAGCAGGCCTACACTACGTTCTGCGCCTCCTGCCATGGCACCGGATCGCAACGGGGTCCCAAGGCAGGCTCCATCACCGATACCACCTATCTTGGCCTGGTGAGCGATGATGCATTGCGCACCCTGATCATTGCAGGCCGCCCTGACCTGGGAGCGCCAGATTGGCGCAACGACGTACCCGGACATCCGATGACGGACCAGGACGTGACCGACGTTGTTGCGTGGCTATCGTCCCAGCGCTCGAAGACGCCTGGGCAACCCTATCCAGCAGTAAGCACCAAAGGAGAATCTGAATGAGCGACAACAACACCTTTTCCCGTCGAACGCTGATGAAACTGGGGATGCTCCTCAATGGAGCCGTCGCCATCGCCATCGCGACGCCGGTAGTGGGCTACCTGCTGTCGCCGGTGAAACGGAAGGGCGCCTATAAATCCTGGATTACCCTTGGCCCGCTCGGCGATTTCCCTGAAGGCCAGACGCGGCTGGTGAACTTCGAGAATCCCTCGACCCGCCCCTGGGACGGCCAGACGGCAAAAGCAGCCTGCTGGGTACGCCACCAGGAGGGCGAAAAATTCCAGGTATTCGCCATCAACTGCGCACATCTCGGTTGCCCCGTACGCTGGTTCCCACAGTCGGGACTCTTTATGTGCCCATGCCATGGCGGCGTTTACTATGCGGATGGCTCCCGTGCCTCCGGCCCGCCGGAGCGTGGACTCTTCGAATACGACTACAAGGTTGAGGACGGCCAACTGCACATCAACGCCGGTCAAATGCCAACACTCTCAAACGAAGCAATGCTCAGTAAGGGGAATCGCCCATGCGCTGGCTGAAAAATACCTTCGGCTGGGTAGAACGCCGCGTTCAGTTGGAAGAGTCTATCAAGGACGCTGCGTTGCACCCTGTCCCACGCAATACGGCCAGCTGGTGGTACGTATTCGGCAGCGCCTCGTTCGTGCTGCTGTTGCTGCAAATCGTCACCGGGGTCCTGCTGGCGATCGTCTATGTGCCCTCGGCGGGAAACGCGTGGAACAGTCTCGACGTGCTCAACCACCAGTTGACGCTGGGCTGGTTCCTGCGCGCCATGCACGGCTGGGGATCGAACTTCATGATCGCCGTGGTGCTGATCCACATGGCCCAGGTCTTCCTCTTTGGCGCATATAAGTTTCCCCGCGAGCTCACCTGGATCCTCGGCGTCTTCCTGCTGCTGATGACCTTGGGAATGGCGTTTACCGGCCAGGTGCTGCGCTTTGACCAGGATGCTTATTGGGGCCTCGGAATCGGCGCCTCCATAACCAGCCGCATCCCATTTATCGGCGGCTCGCTGGTGCATCTCCTGCTCGGCGGTCCAATCATAGCCGGCGCCACGCTCTCGCGCTTCTTTGCGCTGCATGTCTTCGTCATTCCCGGCACCATGCTGCTCTTCGCTTTCCTGCATGTGTGGATGGTGCTCAAGCTTGGAATCAATGAGTGGCCAATGCCGGGCCGCATCGTTCGCCGCGAAACCTATATCCAGGAGTACCACAACCTTACCCAGAAGGATGGCGTTCCATTCGTTCCCGATGCCTTCTGGAAAGACCTTGTCTTCTCCGGGATGATTCTGCTTGCGGTTGCGGTTTGCGCTGTCTGGTTCGGCCCCAATGGCCCCGGCGGCCAGCCTGACCCGACGATCATCCAGACCGCGCCAAAACCAGACTTCTTTTTCCTCTGGATCTACGCGGTTCTTTCCTACCTGCCCCCGAGTCTGGAGACTCCCTTTGTCCTGATCGCTCCCATCATCGGGGTGGCGATCCTGCTGGGGCTTCCCTTTGTTGCGGGACAGGGCGAGAAGAGCTGGCACCGCCGTCCAGTCGCGGTATTGACGGTGATGACGGTTGCCGTGGGCTTCGTGGTTCTTACGCATCTCGCCAGCTTCGCTCCCTGGAGCCCGCAGATGGATGCGTGGAGTGGCGACCCGATTCCGACAAAATATCTGCATGCTGCGACTCCGGTCGAGCGTCAGGGCGCAGTCGTCTTCCAGGCCAAGCAGTGCCGCAATTGTCATCAGCTTGGCGGAACGGGTGGCGAACGCGGTCCGGCGCTGGATGCCGTTGCCACGCGCCTCACGGAGGATCAGCTCATCCGCCAGGTCATCCAGGGCGGCGGGAATATGCCTGCGTATGGCAAGAATCTCTCGCCGGCAGAAGTGACGGCACTGGTGCGCTTCCTCGAAACGCTTCGCCCCGAAGGGGAGCAACCCGCGCGTGACGCATCGCAACAAGCTGTAACAACAGGTACTATGGGCCCGCAGCAACCTGCCGGGCAACGCTAGATGTCTTCCGCAGTACAAGCGGCTCTCGCTTCCTGGGCCTTTCCGCCGTGGATCAGTGTCTCTCTGCTACTCACAGCACTGATCTACTGGCGGGGATGGCGCAAGCTGCAGTTCACGCGCCCCGCATCCTTCCCGGTCTGGAGACTTGCCTGCTTCTGGACGGGGCTTCTCACCCTGTGGCTGGCGGTTGCCTCACCTCTCGACTCCCTTGGCGGCATGCTGCTTTTTCTGCACATGACACAGCACCTCGTGCTCATGTCTGTCGCTCCCCCGCTGATCCTGCTTGGAGCGCCCGTAGTGCCTCTGCTCCGCGGCCTTCCTCGCTCGTTTGTGCGCGAGGCACTTGGCCCATTTTTCAGCATGGGAGTTCTGCATAAGCTGGGCAGCTTCCTCACCCGCCCTGCCGTCGGTTGGCTGGCGATGAACCTCACCTACATAGGGTGGCATTTAACCCCGGCCTATGAACTCGCTCTGCACTCCCCCGCCTGGCATGAGGTGGAGCACGCCTTCTTCTTCTTTTCCTGCATCCTCTTCTGGTGGCCGATCATTCTCCCCTGGCCCAGCGTCGCCCGCGGTTCGCGCTGGCTGATCTTGCCATATCTGGTCACCGCCGACCTGGTGAACACCGGGCTCTCCGCATTCTTCTGCTTCGCTGGCCGGACGCTTTACCCCACCTACAGCGAAGTCCCGCGGCTCTTTGGCCTTACGGCATTGCAGGATCAGATCGCAGCCGGAGCACTCATGTGGGTCATCGGCTCGACTATTTTTCTGGTCCCCGCAGGCTGGATCACGCTGCAGTTGCTTTCGCCAAAGCTGACGTCCCGGCAAGAGGCTGCCGTTCCACGGCGCGTGCCGCGGCCCGTTGATTCGCGGCCCTTCGACCTGTTGCGCGTCCCCCTGATCGGATGGCTCCTGCGCGCCCGCTACGGACGCATGGGCCTGCAGGCCATCACGCTGGCGATTGCCATTGTGGCGATTCTCCACGGCCTGTTTGGCCACCCCATGGGCTCGATGAACCTCGCGGGAATCGTGCCCTGGACCTATGCGCGTGCACTCGGAGTCATAGCTCTGCTTGCCGCCGGCAACCTCTTCTGCATGGCCTGCCCCTTCACCCTGCCACGCGAGCTGGGCCATCGGATGGGCCTGGCAACGCGAACCTGGCCTGTCTGGCTGCGGAATAAGTGGCTGAGTGCATTCCTGCTGGTCTTTCTCTTCTGGATGTTTGAAGCATTTACCTTCTGGGATCAGCCTGCACGCACGGCCTGGATCGTGATTGCCTACTTTGTAGCTGCCTTTGTTACAGATACCTTTTTCCGCGGGGCGAGTTTCTGCAAATATGTCTGTCCCATTGGCCAGTTCAACTTTGTCAGTTCCCTGCTTTCTCCGCTTGAAGTGAAGTCCGCAAGTCCCAGCGTATGCTCCAGTTGCAAGACGCATGATTGCATCGCCGGAAATGAGCGGCAGCGCGGGTGCGAACTGCAGCTCTTCATTCCGCAGAAGACCGGGAACATGGATTGCACCCTCTGTATGGACTGCGTCAAGGCATGCCCCCATGACAACATCGTGATTGCGGCTGGGCCTCCCGCACGCGATCTGCTCATCGATCCTGTGCGTTCTTCCATTGGCCGGCTCTCTTCCCGCGTCGATATCGCAACAGTCGCTTTAGTGGTTGTATCGGCAGCATTCGCAACCAGCGCGGTCATGGTCGAGCCAGTCTCCGCCTGGCTGCAACATATCGGCGGTCTCATGCCCGGCTATAGCGCTCTGGCGACCAGCTTTGTAGCGTCCTTCCTGCTCCCCGCAACCCTGCTGCTTATAACTGTCGCCGCGGCCTATGCTGTTTGGAAGTTCTCCCAGTCACCACAGCCAGCACGCGTCCTCTTTTGCCGCCTCTCGCTAGCGCTGCTTCCGCTTGGACTGGGCATGTGGGCTGCACATCTTCTCTTCCACCTGCTCAGCGGCTGGAGCACGCTGGTTCCCGGGGTGCAACAGGCCGCCATCGACCTTGGCATCTTCGCCCTGGGCAGGCCGCAATGGGGCGCGGCTATGAGTAGCCCGTTGACCGCCAATGGTATGCTTCTGCTGCAACTGCTCATCCTCGATGGCGGGCTGCTGCTCTCGCTCTATGTGGGGTGGCGCGTGGTTCGCGGAATGATCGGCGGAATTGTGCGCCCGGCATGCTCTATGCTGCCGTGGGCCGCAGTGGTTGCTTCGCTCTATGCTGTGGGTATATGGATACTGCTGCAGCCAATGCAGATGCGAAACATGGTACATGGATGAAGCGCTGGATAGTCTTGCTGATGATGATCGCGCTCACTGGCACCGCCTATGCGGATGGCGGACGAGTGCGACTGCAGCAGGCTTCCGGGGATTTCGTCATTACGCTGTTCACCTCTCCCGAGCCGCTCACGACGGGCGAAGCCGACTTCAGCGTTCTGGTTCAGGATCGCTCCACGCAGCAGGTTGTCCTCGATGCCCTGGTCGACCTTGAACTACGCTCTCCATCCGGAGAAGCGGAAACCTCCTTCCTGACGCACGGCGGCGCAAGCAACAAGATTTTGCAGGGCGCCACGGTCCGCCTGCCACGAACAGGAACGTGGCGGGCTACTGTCATGGTGCATCGAGGAGCGGAGAAAGCGGCATGTTCGACATCGTTCGATGTCGCGGCCAGTCACTCAAGAAGAACCCTCGTCCTGATCTTCCTGATCCTGCCACTGCTGGTAATTGCGCTCTTCCTCGTTCACCAGGCACAGCGCTTCCGGCAGGCTTCTCCGCTAAGACAAGACAGATAAGACGCAGTTCTCCTGCCTATTTCGGCGCTGGCGTAATGTCCGTGACCGGTAGATCCCAGTGACTCAGCAATATCTCGAAGCGTCTCTGCTCTTCCCGCTTATATCTCTCCTTATCCGGCCAAAGCTGCCGGATCGATGCGTTCTCCTGCGGATCGGGAGTGGTTGCCGCGGTGGAGTTTTTAAACTGGATCGTGACGCGATAATCCCAGCGCGCCTCTTCCGTCATGTGGTTGGCAGGAGTCTCAATCTTCACTGAGACCATCCTTCCCTCCTGCACTCCCTTTTGCAGCAGCGGGTAATGGTTGCGGAGAAAGAGGTCTAGGAATTCCTGCTGATGCCCCCACTGAACCTTGTAGTAGTACTCCATCGTGTAGGGGTGGTCCGCCGCAACCTGCGGGGGAGCCCCTTGTGCGAACAACGGTATGGTAAACACCGCAAACAAGAGAACCATGACTGCACGCTTCATCCATCCCTCCTTCACTCCGGTAGAGTCCGCGAAATCCGTGGCGGGAGCACGTCATCATTCTTAGCTACAACCCCGCAACTGCACAACGGGAAACAGTCCGGGCGCGGCAACCATGCCCTGCGGAGCATCGGAGCCCCACGAGGAAATAGGGGATCTGCGGCGGTGTTCTCTGCGCCGCGATTGTGCAAAAATGAGAGGATAAACTCCCATGCCGAACCCAAATACACCCGAGTCCGAACCCACCCCCGAGTCTAATGAGTCCTTTGGCGACCTTCTTTCTCAGTATGAGCAGAGCCATTCGCGCGAGGCAGAAGGCGGCGCGAAGCAGTTGCTGGGCACCGTCGTCGCTGTCACTGCCGATTCCGTGTTGCTCGATATCGGCTTCAAGAGCGAAGGCATCCTGCCCCTTGCACCGTTCCAGGCCGCCGGAGAAACGGTAACCCCCGGCGATACCTTTCAGGTCTCGGTCAAGGGCCGCGATGCCGATGGATACTACGAGCTATCCCGCTTTAAGACTGCCTTGCCGAAGGATTGGTCAGCGTTAGAGCGCGCCTTCGCGGACAAGACGACGATCATGGGAACAGTGACGGGCGTCGTCAAGGGTGGCCTGCACGTGGATGTGGGAGTACGCGCCTTTATGCCCGCTTCGCGAAGCGGGGTGCGCGATGCCGCCGAAATGGAGAAGCTCGTCGGCCAGGAGATTCGCTGCCGCATCATTAAGCTCGATGTCGCCGACGAAGATGTAGTTGTCGATCGCCGCGTGGTTACGGAAGAAGAAGAGCGCGCAACCAGGGAGCAGCGTTACTCCGCGATGAAAGAAGGCGATACGGTCCATGGCGAGGTACGCAGCCTGACCGACTATGGCGCCTTCGTCGATCTCGGCGGTGTGGACGGCTTGCTGCATGTGAGCGACCTGAGCTGGGCCCGCGTCACCAAGCCATCGGACGTGCTCACGGTAGGGCAGGAAGTTGAAGTCCGGGTCCTCAAAATCGATCAGGAGAAGCGGCGTATTTCCCTTGGAATGAAGCAGCTTCAGCCCCATCCATGGGATTCTCTCGCCGAGAAGTACAAGGTCGGCGACCGCATACGCGGCACGGTAACGCGCGTTATGGACTTCGGTGCATTCGTAGAGCTCGAGCCCGGCGTTGAGGGCCTGATCCATATCTCAGATATGTCCTGGGCCAGAAGAGTGCGAACTGCCGGCGATGTTGTGAAGCAAGGCGAGACGGTTGAAGCAGTACTCCTCGGACTGGATCTAGCCGAACGGCGGATTTCGCTGGGGCTCAAGCAGGCATTGGGCGATCCGTGGGCAGAAGCTGCTCAGAAATATCCCACGGGCACGGTAATCGAAGGCCCGGTTACCAGCATCACGAAATTTGGCGCATTTGTGCAGCTTGCTGAGGGCGTCGAGGGCATGATCCACGTGAGTGAGATCAGCGCGGAAAAGCGCATCAATCATCCGCAGGATGTTCTTAAGCTGGGTCAGGTGGTCAAGGCCCAGGTGCTGGAGATCGACAAGGAAAAACGCCAGCTCCGCCTGAGCATGAAGCAACTCGTCCCCACCAGCCTCGACGAATTTCTTGCCGAACACAAGCCGGGCGATGATGTAACAGGTCGCATTCTCGAAGTCTCTAACGGAAAAGCGCGCGTAGAACTGGGGGAAGGCATCCAGGCAAGTTGCAGCCTTCCCGCCCAGAGCGCTGCTGCCACGCAACCGGAATCCAAGGCAGACCTTGCATCGCTCAGCGCAATGCTCAAGGCTCGTTGGAAGGGCGCCGCTTCCAGCAATGCGCCCGGACCGGATATCGTTCGCAGCGGAGAGATTCGCAGCTTCCGAATAACGAAGCTGGATCCTGCAACGAAGGCTATCGAGCTGGAATTGCTGCAATAGACTGACATGCAAAGAGTTATAAGGTCAGGCCACCCTTCTCTGAGTTGGCAGCGGCAAGATCGCACAGTTGTGTGCGGCCGTGTGCTGTCAATGATTCCTGGATGAATAGATTCTCTGCGTGCTGGGGAATCAAGCCCAGGGTGACCGCAGTCACTTCTTCCCACGCAGCCAGAGGATACGATGGGGATCAGGCTCATAGGAGCCGAAGTCTGAGTTGGAAGGGAAGATGTATGGATTTGGGGTTTATTGAGAGCAAGACATACGACGAAATTTCAATTGGTGATACCGCCCGGACAGAGCATGTTCTGACCGCGGATGACGCGATGGCCTTTGCCTCAATTTGTGGATTCGACTCTGTTCTGAATTCTGAGCAGCTTATCGAGCGTACGGGAGGAGTGCCTCCCACCGGACCAAACATGTGGTGCGCGTCGTTGATCTCCGGCCTCTTCAGCATGAATATTCCAGGTCCCGGATGCACGCTTACCAACGTATCGCTCTCCTTCCAAAATCGCATCCGCGTTGGAGAACGCATCCTCGTCAAGGTGCAGGTTACTTCCAAGGAGGAGGCTACGAAAAGCGTCCACTTTGATTGCGAGGCAACTAGTAGTGATGGCAAACCTATCTTCTCGGGCAACGCTCAGCTCATCGCACCGCCTGTAAAGCTTCGCTGGTCCACGCTGCCGGTTCCCCAGTTGACTGTGCACGATCCTTATCGGCGCTACCATACCCTGATCGCCCGTGCGACATCCAAGCCCACGGTTAAGACAGCGGTTGTCTGGCCATGCGACAAGGTATCGCTCGGCGGCTGCATGCAGGCATTTCGGGATAAGTTGATTGTGCCGGTGTTGGTTGGCCCTGCTGACAGAATCCGCAGCCTTGCAGAGTCCATGAAGATTGACCTGGGCGACGTCCAGATCGTGGATGTTGCCGAAAGCCGCACGGCTGCCGTGAAGGGGGTTGAGCTGGCTCGTAAGGGAGAGGTTCAGATGCTCATGAAGGGCTCCCTGCACACCGATGAACTCATGAGCGCCGTAGTTTCACGCGAAGGCGGAATGCGCACGGGACGCCGCATCAGCCACGTGTTTGCCCTGGACGTGCCGGCCTATCACAAGACGCTCTTCGTCACCGATGCGGCCATCAACATCCAGCCGGACCTGGAGACCAAGATCAGCATCCTGCAGAACGCGATCGACATGATGACAACGCTCGAGGTGCCGAATCCGAAGGTCGCCATCTTGTCGGCGGTCGAGTCCGTAAACCCGGCCATCCCGTCCACCCTCGATGCCGCCGCCCTCTGCAAGATGGTCGATCGCGGACAGATCACCGGAGCTATCGTCGATGGTCCACTGGCCTTCGACAATGCTATTTCAAGCGATGCCGCACGGATCAAGAAGATCAACTCTCCCGTTGCAGGCGATGTCGATCTGCTGATGGTCCCCAATCTGGAAGCCGGAAATATCCTCTTTAAGCAGCTCCAATATCTGGCGGGTGCATTGGCAGCGGGAGTCGTGGTGGGAGCCAAGGTTCCAATCGTGCTGACCAGCCGCGCCGACGGAGAGCTGGCCCGAATGGCAAGTTGCGCCCTCGGCGTTCTGCTCGCTAAACCCGCCCCGGTCCTGGCCTAGCCTCTCAACCTGCAGTCTCTTGACACCGTGCCGTACTCGGCACGGTGTCATTTTCTTTGCGCAGTCTTTAGCGCCGAACAGCCCAGGCCAAGCCATCGGGCTGTGGCCCTGCGTCGATCTTTCCTGTGACTTCGAGGCTCTTCAGATCAACGACCACCACATAGTCATCGGGTGTACATGCAACGAAGGCGCGCGCGCCATCTGGTTGCATAAGGATTCCGGCCGCTCCGTGCCCAATCTTCAAACGCTTCACAGTCTGCCGGCTGGCCGTATCGAGAATGATCAGATCGCTCCCACGCAGCGTCGAGAGGAATGCCAGCCTGCCGTCTGGTGTGAACTTGAGGCGATTCGCTCCCACCGCATTCGCAGACAGTGTCTGTATCACTCGCTTCGTAGCGATATCGACGATAGAGATGGTTCCGTCCAGCGCGTTCCCAACCCATAGCTCTTTGCCATCCGGAGAAACATCGAATCCCTCAGCGCCGTTGCCCACCTTCACCACCGTCTCATCCCAATCGTCTCTCGGTGGCCCCATTGGCCGTGCAGGCCCCGGCCCATTTGCTGGAGACATCCCCGGTCCCGCCGCGCGCGTGATCTTTTCGATAAAGCTCACCGTGCCCGAGCTCACGTTCGTCGTGATGATTCGCTTCCTGTCGTCGGCGACGTAGATCATGTGGGTCCGGTTCTGCCCCGTCCCCAGAATCCAATCCACCTTTCCCGTCGCAGGACTGTAGCTGCCGATTACCTTGGCCGCTTCTGCTGTGAACCAGGTCTTTCCGCCCACAAACGCCAAGCCATGAGGACCGCCAAGGAGACCGAGATCAATAGATGGGAGCGCCCTTTGTCTCACCAGATCCACCACCGCAAGCGTGTGCAGGGCTCCTCCGCCATAGTTGGAGATATATGCGGTCTTCCCGTCGGTAGATGCAACCACTTCGTGCGGATCGTCGCCTACCGAAACTCGCGTAAGCACCTTCAGATTCGCAGGATCGACGATGGAGACGGTCCGGTCCTTCTTTGACAGGACGAGCAGAGCGTCTTTGGGTGTGCTCTGTGCATGGAGGACGCTGCCTGCGAACAAAGCTGCGGCAAGCACCAGCGCTCTCGGCTTCAGGCCCGTGCAGCAAACCATAAGAAGTACCTCCTCACAGCAGCGCTGTAAAACAGGAAGAAGGAACCATTCACGCCGAAACTACAGCCACAATCAGGCGAGCGCGTTGTTCACAATCTGCTGCGCCTCATGCACGATCGTGTTCAGATGGGCCGCGTCCTTAAAGCTCTCCGCATAGATCTTGTAGATGTCTTCGGTGCCCGAAGGCCGAGCGGCAAACCAGCCACTCTCCGAGACTACTTTCAAGCCGCCGATTGGAGCATCATTCCCCGGCGCGCGTGTCAGCTTCGCCGTAATGGGCTCGCCCGCGAGTTGCGACTCGTTCACCGCATCGGGAGATAGTTTGGACAGCCTGGCCTTCTGTTCCGCATTTGCTGCCGCGTCGATGCGCGTGTAATACGGCATGCCAAACTCCGCCACCAAGGCAGAGAAATGTTCGCCCGGATCCTTGCCCGTTGTCGCGGTAATCTCGGCTGAGAGAAGCGCCAGGATGATGCCGTCCTTGTCGGTCGTCCACACCGTACCATCCCGCCGCAGGAAGCTGGCGCCAGCACTCTCTTCGCCGCCAAAGCAATACGATCCGTCAAAGAGTCCCGGCGCGAACCATTTAAAGCCCACCGGAGTCTCCGACAAACGGCGCGCAAGTTTGTGAACAACGCGATCGATCATGCTGCTGCTGACCAGGGTCTTGCCAACAAATGCATCGGCCGGCCACTGCGAACGATGCGTCAGCAAATATTGGATGGCAACGGCCAGATAGTGATTGGGATTCATCAACCCCGAGGACGGAGTGACGACTCCGTGCCGGTCTGCGTCCGGGTCATTGGCGAAGGCCACCTGGTACTGGTCCTTCAGCCCGACGAGACCGGCCATCGCATAGGGACTGGAACAATCCATACGAATCTTGCCATCGTGATCGACCGTCATGAAGGAAAATGTCGGATCGATCACCGGGTTGACCACCTTGATCGCCAATCCGTAGACCGAGTTGATCGGCTCCCAATACGGCTCGGCTGCGCCGCCCAGCGGATCCACTCCCAGCTTCAGCCCGGCGGCGCGGATCGCATCCATGTCGATGACGTTCTTCAGGTCCTGGACATACGGCATGACAAAGTCTTCCTGATGCGTCGTCGCCGCCTTGATCGCGGTGGAATAGGGCACGCGCTTCACGTCCACGTTCTTCGCGCGCAGCAGTTCGTTCGCGCGATCCTCAACCCATTTGGTTACGTCGGTGTCGGCCGGGCCACCATTGGTAGGGTTGTATTTGAAGCCACCATCCTCGGGCGGATTGTGCGACGGCGTGATGACAATACCATCCGCAAGATGCTTGTCGCGCCTGCGATTGTAGACAAGAATGGCGTGGGAAATCACCGGCGTTGGAGTCACACCATCGTTCTGCTGAATCACCGTCTCGACTTGATTGGCCGCGAGAACTTCGAGCGCCGTGCGCTGCGCCGGAGCAGAGAGGGCATGCGTATCCTTGCCCATATAGAGCGGGCCATCGGTTCCCTGCTTTCGCCGGTAGTCGCAAATCGCCTGCGTAATCGCGAGGATATGCGCCTCAGTAAATGTGCCGCGTAACGGAGAGCCGCGGTGGCCGCTGGTTCCAAAGCTCACCATCTGCGCCGGATTGCCAAGGTCTGGCTGATGCTCCAGGTATTCCCGTTCCAGTTGCGCTACATCGATCAACATTGACTTGGGAGCAGGTTTTCCTGCTAAGGGAGAGATACCAGGCTGTGTCTTTGCGTCAGTCGCCATTCCATGCTCCTCGATGCGTGCAGGCAAAATAGCTGGGGGGCCGGCACTATGCCATACGGAGAGATGCCATTGCAGACATCCCGGTTTTGTCCCCTTCGATCAATGGGCGAAAGTCGATTGTATCAAGCGCTCAAGTGCCGCGTGTCATTCCACAATTGCACTACAGGATGATCGAGATCGCGCTCATAAGTTAGAGTGCTTACGCTTGCCGTGTTCAGCAAAAAATATCTGCCGCCAGCGGGTTCAAGCCCCAGCCAGCGGGCAACAAACACGCGCAGAAAATGCCCACTGGAAAACACCAGAACATTTCCCTCGATGGCACGGACGCGCGCCAGAACTCGATCCGCCCGGGCGCCTACCTCTGCGGGCGATTCCCCTCCGGGACAACCGTCCCGAAAGATCTCCCAGCCAGGCCGCTTTGCTTGAATCTCAACGCTGCGCAGACCCTCGTACTCCCCATAATTCCATTCCACCAGGTCGGGATCTACGTATGCGACGTCACCAAATCCGGCAAGCTTACAGGTGGTGGATGCCCGTTGCAAAGGACTCGTGAATACGCGCGCAAAGGAAAGTTCGTGCAACCGCGGTCCCAGGCTCACGGCTTCTCGCTGCCCCTGTTCCGTCAATGGCAAATCAGTAAGTCCTGTATGTTGGCCGGACAGACTCCAGGCCGTTTGCCCGTGTCTGGCAAGGCAAACCATCGGAAGTTCTACGCTCACCCGTCGCTCCTGTCGTTCCGAATCTCCCCTCTCAACACAGACAAGGGGCACCACGACTCATATCCATGAGTGTGTTTCTGCAATCAGCTAACTTTTGCGGTACTATTTGCTTCTCCTGCTGCCGCTCGATCGGCAAGCACCTCGGCCTGATCCTGATTCACTCTTGCAGCAGGGATTGATTTGTCTCCTGCGAGCAGACGGCGAAACATGGTGGCCTTCTCACTGCCGGTAACCAGCCACAGGATCTGTCGTGAACGATTGAGGATGGGATAGGTCAGCGTCATGCGGCGCCTGCCCATGTAGGGACCAGTCAAAGCTACATCTGCATCGGTCACGCTGAGGGCCGGGTCCCCAGGAACCAGCGAAGCTGTATGTCCATCGGGCCCCAGGCCAAGGTGCGCTATATCGAGGACCGGAGGCGCGCCAGCAATGCGCTGCAGAACCTGCTCGTATTGGCGTAGTGCGCCTTCGAGGTCTGAGGCTTCTACCGGCATGTCGTAGATCTGGTTTGGAGGAAGCGGCGCATGATCCAGCAAACTGGCGCGCAGGTGGGTCAGGTTTCGATCCGGATCACCCGCGGGCGCGATACGCTCATCGACCTGAAAGATATGGACGTCGCTCCAGGGAACCTCTTCTGCCGCAAGCGCGCGCAGCATGATCCACGGAGTTCTACCGCCGCTCACCGCCATAATGAAGCGGCCACGTGCAGCAACTGCAGCCCGGGCCGCCGCGGCAATGGTTGCCGCTGCGGCCTGAGCTACGGCATCAGCGTCAGGGAAGACTTCAGTCTTCATGGAAGGCACTCCCATCAACAAAATAATGCGTTGCGCCCGTTATCCCAGCCTTACTTAGTCGCTGGAATCGAGGGAAATGCGAGTATCGGGGGCTTTCCGCATGGATCTTCGTCGTACATCACAGGATCGTGCCATCCGCCCTGAGGAGTCACCCTCCTCTTGGGCGTGTCCTCTGGTCCCCAGGTGCCCGGCTCGTATTCTGTAACCGGGTCCTTCAGATCCAGCACCGGATCGACGATGCGCCAAGCCTCTTCCACGTAGTCCTGACGGGCAAAGATTGTAGCGTCGCCCGCCATGGCATCCCCTAGAACCCGCTCATACGCAGCCACATCCGTAGAGCGAGGCTGACGGGTGAAGACCATCTCCGTCAGAATGCTCTGGTCCGTATTATGAGCCATCACCGTCACGCCCATGGCGATCGTCATCTCTGGACTGACGCGAAAACGCAAGTAGTCGTGATGGGGGCCATGCCTCCTGAAGATGGTTGGCGGACGGCGGAAGCGCGCTCGAACCTCGGTGCAGGTAATCGGCAGATTCTTACCCGCCCGGATGTAGATTGGCACCCCCATCCAACGCCAGGAATCAGATTCAAGACGGACGGCGGCGTAGGTTTCGATATTCGAATTGGGAGCGACGCCTTTTTCATTCCGATAGCCTTTGAACTGGCCGCGAATCACGTCCTCCGGGGCGAGGGGGTGGATCGATTTGAGTACCTTCACCTTCTCATCGCGGACGGTCTCGGCGTCTCCGCGCGGAGGCGGCTCCATCATCAGGTTGCACAAAATCTGGAAGAGATGATTCTGGATTACGTCGCGGATGGCGCCCGTCCTGTCGTAGAACGTGCCGCGCCCCTGCACTCCAAAATCTTCCGCCATGGTGATCTGCAGGCTCTCTACATAATTCCGGTTCCAGCTCGGTTCGACGAAGGCATTGGCAAAACGAAACACCGTCAGGTTCTGTACCGGAGACTTGCCGAGGAAGTGGTCAATCCGAAAGATTGATGACTCAGGGAAGGCGGCGAGCAAAATCCGGTTGAGCTTTTGTGCTGAGGCCAGGTCATGACCGAAAGGCTTTTCTACAATGACGCGACCGTTCCGCGAGCAGCCCAGGTGTGTCAACCGCCCGATCACTTCCTCAAAAAGCACAGGAGGAATTGCCAGGTAGTGCGCAGGACACTTTGCGCTGCCGAGTGCGGTGCACACATCCTCGAAGGTTTTTCCATCGGTATAATCGCCATCGACATAACGGAGCAACGAGGAGAGTTTTTGCCAAGCCTCCCGATCCACACCGCCGTGCTTTTCCAGGCTATCCAGGGCACGAGCCTTAAGTTGGTCAAGGTTCCAGCCGGCCTTGGCTACACCAATGACGGGGACGTCAAGATGGCCGCGTTTTACCATGGCTTGCAGCGCGGGAAAGATCTGCTTGTAGGCAAGATCTCCAGTCGCTCCGTAAAAGACGAGGGCATCGGATTGCGTATTACTCATGACAGTCTCCATGGCGTGTGGGGTTGATTGAGGCTTCTGCACCCTGAGACGGAGATCCGGTTAACCCCTCTGAATCCGGAACCCGCGATTTGGCCTTCTGCGTAAACGGCTGGTGCCCTATTCTCGCAAGCACGCGATTCATGGGGCACCAGCCAGGATTATTTCTGGGCGGGTTTCTCAAGATGTCCGCCGAATGCGAAACGCATCGCAGAGACGACCTTATTTGAGAATTCCGCCTCACCACGCGAGGCGAATCGCGTCTGTACCGCCGAGGTGAGAACAGGAGCGGGGACAGCCTCATCGATAGCGGCCTTGATCGTCCAGCGGCCTTCACCGGAATCGGAGACCCTGCCGCCAAACTTCGCAAGCTGTGGGTCCGCAGCCAGCGCTGATGCGGTGAGGTCAAGGAGCCAGGAGGAGATGACGCTGCCGCGCCGCCAAACCTCGGTGACATCGGTGAGGTTGAACTCGTACTGGTAGTGTTCTGGATCGCGCAGTGGAGTTGTCTCCGCATCGACCTCGTGTGTCTGCTTGCCTACATTGGCCGCGCGCAGAATGCCCAATCCCTCGGCATAGGCTGCCATGATGCCGTACTCGATGCCGTTGTGCACCATTTTGACGAAGTGTCCGCCGCCGCTCTCACCGCAGTGCAGGTATCCCTCTTCGGAGGTCCCGCCGAGTTTCTCGCGTCCGGGGGTGCGCGGAACATCTCCCACGCCTGGGGCGATGGACTTGAAGATCGGGTCCAGATGCTGAACAGCCTTGGTGGGGCCGCCGATCATCATGCAGTAGCCACGTTCGAGTCCCCACACTCCGCCGCTGGTTCCTACATCCACGTACTGTATGCCTTTGGCGGACAGTTCCTTGGCTCGACGGATATCGTCGATGTAGTAAGAGTTTCCGCCGTCGATCAGGATATCGCCGGATTCAAGATGAGGAGCGATCTCTGCGATTGTCTGGTCGACGACTGCCGCGGGAATCATGAGCCAGATAGCGCGCGGCTGCTGCAGCTTGCTGACGAGATCCTTAAAGGAGGAAGTTGCGATGACCCCCTTCTCCTTCGCCAGTTCGGCCACCGCCTTGGGCGACATATCGTACACGGGACATTCATGACCTTCCGCGACGAGACGCCTCACCATGTTGGCACCCATTCTTCCCAAACCTACCATTCCCAATTGCATGAATCGCTCCTCTGTTTAGAATTCCGTTACTAAAATGCCTGGTCCGTACCGCTACTTCTGTCGTCGGTACCGTCGAATCAGGCTGCTGGTCGAACTGTCGTGCGCGAGCACGGGCTCGTCAGCGCTGTCAATTTCCGAAAGAATGTGCTGGGCGAGCACCTTGCCCAGTTCCACACCCCACTGGTCGAAAGAATCGATGCTCCAGATGGTTCCCTGGGTGAACACAATGTGCTCGTAGAGAGCCACAAGCTTACCCAGGACCTCTGGCGTGAGGCTATCCGCAAGGATCGTGTTCGACGGACGATTCCCCTCGAAGACCCGGTGCGGAACCAGCCAGTCCGGAGTGCCGCCCGCCTTCACCTGCTCGGCCGTCTTGCCAAAGGCAAGTGCTTCGGCCTGGGCAAAGACGTTTGCCATCAGGGTGTCGTGATGCCGCCCAAGCGGATTGAGCGACTTGTAGAAACCGATAAAGTCGCAGGGAATCAACCGGGTTCCCTGATGAATCAGCTGATAAAACGAGTGCTGTCCATTGGTCCCCGGCTCACCCCAGTAGATAGGGGATGTCTGATAGTCCACCTGAGCGCCGCTGAGGGTGACGTGCTTACCATTGCTCTCCATGGTGAGCTGCTGCAGGTATGCGGGGAAGCGCTTCAGGTATTGCTCATAGGGCAGCACGGCCACAGTCGAAGCGCGGAAGAAGTCGGTATACCACACGCTGAGCAGCGCCATCAGCACCGGCAGATTGCTGGCGAAGGGCGCAGTGCGGAAGTGCTCGTCCATCTGGTGGAAACCGTCGAGCATCGCGCGGAAGTTCTCGGGCCCGATGGCCAGCATGGTGGACAGGCCGATGGCCGAATCCATGGAGTAGCGTCCGCCGACCCAATCCCAAAAGCCGAACATATTCGCGGTATCAATGCCAAACTCCGATACCGCCTTGGCATTGGTGGAGACCGCTACGAAGTGCCGGGCGATGGCCTTTTCATCGCCGAGGCCGGCAAGCAGCCAGGCACGCGCGGTGTGGGCATTGGTCATCGTTTCCAGAGTGGTGAAGGTCTTTGAGGAAACGATAAAGAGGCTCTCGGATGGATCGAGATCCTGCACTGCCTCGGCGAAGTCGGTGCCATCGACGTTGGAGACGAAGCGGAAGTTGAGATCCCGCTGGCTGTAATGCTTGAGCGCCTCATATGCCATGACGGGACCGAGATCGGAACCGCCGATGCCGATGTTGATGATGTTACGAATCTTTTTGCCGGTATGGCCAAGCCATGCTCCGCTGCGGACGCGATCGGAGAAAGCAGCCATGCGGTCGAGCACCTCATGGACGCCCGGCACGACATCCTGGCCGTCGACGAGGATCGATGTCCCACGGGGAGCGCGCAACGCCACGTGCAGGACGGCGCGGTTCTCGGTAACGTTGATTTTCTGACCGCTGAACATGGCATCGATGCGGTCCCGAAGGCCGGATTGCTCCGCTAGCTGCACGAGCAGCTTCAGGGTCTGGTCTGTAATGCGATTCTTGGAGTAATCGAGAAAAATTCCAGCCGCTTCAAGGGTAAGGCGTTCGCCGCGCTTTGGGTCATTGGCGAAAAGTTGCCGGAGGTGTACATACTGCAATTCCTCGTAATGTGTTCCGAGTTTCTTCCATGCAGGTCGTTCACTTAGAGGTTCAATCTTCACTGCCATCTTGATGCTCCTTTGGTCCTTCAATCTTCATTATTTCGACGGTACCATTTGCGCAGCAGTAGGGAAAAGCGGGGCGAAGCAACGCCGGCGGCGGTATCTGCCGTAGATTCCGCTTATTAGCGGAATCTACGGCCCAATGCGAATGAATAGAGTTTCAAACAGTCTTCTGAAGGAGAGCGCTCTTGGATTCAACGACCGCCTTCAATTCTTTCCATGAATCGACGAATTGCTTGGCTCCATCGTTCTGAAGCCGGGCGGCAAGTTCCTGGAGATCCACGCCAGCCTTGGTGAACTGATCGAGCACCTTCTGGAAGTCTCCGCCATCGGGCGGCATGACATCGCCGACTTCCCCGTGATCCCCAAAAGCCTTCAGGGTATTTTCCGGCATGGTATCGATGGTGTCGGGTGCTGCCAGCGCCTTGACGTAGAGAATGTCGGAGGCCTTGGGGTCTTTGGTGCCGGTGCTGGCCCAGAGCAGGCGCTGTGGGTTGTAGCCAGCGGCGATAATCTTCTGCCAGCGCGGTGACTTCAGCAGTTCGCGATACGCCTTATAGATGGGCTGCGCGATTGCGATACCAAGCCGATTGGTAAGCTCCGGCGGAACCTTGCCCGCAACGGCTACATCCCAGCGGCTGATGAAGACCGAGGCTACGGACGTGACATTATCAGCGGGGAGACCGGCTGCGATGCGCCGTTCGATGCCCTTAAGGTACGCTTCTGCAGCAGCAAGGTATTGATCACGGGAGAAGAGCAGCGTGACATTGATGGAAATGCCAGCAAAAATCGCCTCTTCGATCGCCGGAAGGCCTTGTGGCGTGCCCGGAATCTTGATGAAAAGGTTGGGGCGGTTGCCACGATTGTGCAGATCCTTAGCGGCAGCAAGGGTCTTTGCCGCGTCAAAAGCAAGCAAAGGGGAGACTTCCAGGGAAACCCAGCCGTCGACGCCACGAGTCTGGTCATAGACTGGGCGGAAGAGGTCTGCTGCGCGGCGGATGTCTTCGAGGGCGAAATCGAAGAATACATTCTCTCCGGTTACACCTTTGCTCAGGCTGCTGGCAATGCTGGCATCGTAGGAGGTGCTGCTCTTGACCGCGTGGTAGAAGATGGTGGGATTCGAGGTGAGCCCAGTTACGGACAGCTCGTCGATATAGCGCTTGAGGGTGCCGCTATCGAGCAGGTCACGCGTAATGTTGTCCAGCCACAGGCTCTGGCCAAGATTGTGAAGGGATTGGGTAGCTTTCATATTTTCTCCTGACGTGTGGGCCGCAAAACGTGGCAGCCGTTAACAATGCAATAAGAGCAGGACTTCAACCGTTTGTGAGAAGTGGAAGTTAGCGTTAAAGTCGTCCAATCGATAGATGATAAAAACCGTGGTATCGGTGCATTGAAGTCTCAGGAATCTTTTTTTACCGGGGAGTAACAATGAATCTCGACTGCGATCCAATCCGCGTGGCAAATAGCGTATCCGCATTAAAACAATGCATCTTGGATAACCTCTACTTCATCCAGGGACGCGTGCCGGAGGTCGCAACCCCCATCGATTGGTATATGGCCCTGTCCTTCACCGTCCGCGACCGGATGATGACCGAGTGGGTGGAATCTTTTTCTCGTATCCGAGAAGAGAGTGTCAAGCTTGTTGCCTATCTCTCCGCCGAATATCTGATCGGACCGCAATTGGGGAACAACATTCTCAACCTTGGCATCCACAGTGAGATAGAGGAGGCGCTGCGCAGCTTCGGGCAGGACCTGCATCATCTGTTGCGCCAGGAGCCAGAGCCGGGATTAGGCAATGGAGGGCTGGGAAGGCTTGCGGCATGCTACATGGACTCCCTGGCCACGCTGAAGGTTCCTGCGGTTGGCTATGGAATCCGCTATGAATTCGGGCTCTTCCGCCAGGAGATCGTCGATGGCTGGCAGGTGGAGGAAACCGACAAGTGGTTGAACTATGGAAATCCCTGGGAGATTGCCCGGCCGGAGATCGCCTACACGGTACTCAGCGGCGGCCATACCGAGCTCTACCACGACGAGGACGGGGTGCTGCGGACTCGCTGGGTTCCTGAGCATAGTGTGAAAGGAGTTGCACACGACGTCCCCATTGTCGGATACGGCGGAAACGGAACGGTCGACTTTCTGCGGCTATGGAAATCGGAGGCTATTGAATCCTTCGATCTGCAGGCATTCAACATCGGCAACTACTACAAGGCAGTGGAGAGCAAGGTCTCTTCGGAGACGATCAGCAAAGTTCTGTACCCTAACGATGAGCCCGAGGTGGGCAAGCGGCTCCGCCTGTCGCAGCAATACTTCTTCACCTCCTGTTCTCTGCAGGATATGATCCGGATTCTTCTGGCGCGGAAGCAGAGTCTCGACGTCTTTCATGAGCACTTTGCGGTGCAACTGAACGACACCCATCCATCGATCGCCGTAGCAGAGCTGATGCGATTGCTGGTGGATATCCATCGCATGGGCTGGGATAAGGCATGGGAGATTACTCAAAAGACCCTGGCTTACACGAACCACACCCTTTTGCCGGAGGCGCTGGAGAAGTGGTCGCTGCCACTGTTTGCCAGCATGCTGCCGCGGCATCTCGAAATCATCTACGAGATCAATCGCCGTTTCCTCGAGGAAGCGCGGAAGATGTATCCCAAGGACGATAGCCGCATTGCACGCCTCTCCATCATCGAGGAAAGAGACGGCAAGTTTGTAAGGATGGCGAACCTTGCAACGATTGGCAGCCATGCCGTGAATGGAGTGGCAGAGCTCCACTCCGACCTGCTGAAGAAAACGATCCTGCGTGACTTCTACGAGATGACGCCGGAGAAGTTCCTGAACGTCACCAATGGTGTGACGCCGCGCCGGTGGATCGCCCTCAGCAATCCCGAGCTGAGCGAATTGATTACCAGCAGGATTGGCGAGGGGTGGCTCACCAACGAAGGAAAATTGCGCCAGCTTGAACCATTTGTTGCGGATGCAGCCTTCCGCAAAGAGTGGCAGAACGTAAAGCAGACGCGGAAGCAATTGCTGGCGAAGTTGATCGAGCAACGGCTCGGCGTTGCCATCGATCCCACCTCGCTCTTCGATGTCCAGGCTAAGCGAATCCACGAGTACAAGCGTCAACTGCTTAACGTCCTGTATGTGATCAGCCTCTACAACCAGATCAAGAAGGATCCGTCCACAGTAACCACTCCGCGAACCGTGATCTTCGGTGGCAAGGCTGCGCCTGGATATGCAATGGCGAAGCGGATCATCAAGCTCATCAACTCCGTTGCGGAAGTAATCAACCACGACCCAGCGGTCGGTTCGCGCGTGAAGATGGTGTTCCTGCCGAACTTCAATGTGACGAACGGACAGCTCATCTATCCCGCTGCTGATCTGTCGGAACAGATTTCAACCGCAGGAAAAGAGGCTGCGGGGACAGGGAACATGAAGTTCGCGATGAACGGGGCTCTAACCATCGGCACGCTGGACGGAGCCAACATCGAGATACGCGAAGAGGTGGGAGCGGAGAACTTCTTTCTGTTTGGCCTGACGGCGCAGGAGGTCTTCGAGCACAAGTCCAGCGGTTACAACCCACGCGATTCGTATCAGGAGAATCCGGTGCTGCGAGAGGTGATCGACCAGATTGCCTCTGGAGTATTCTCGAAGGGAGACCGCACCCTGTTCCAGCCGATTGTGGATTCGCTGCTGAATCGGGATGAGTATATGCTGCTGGCGGATTTTGCATCGTATGCGGAGTGCCAGCACAGGGCCGCGGCTGCCTTTCGCAATCAGGATCAGTGGACGAGGATGTCGATTTTGAATGTGGCACGCATGGGTAAGTTTTCGTCGGACCGCTCGATTCGGGAGTACTGCGCAAAGATATGGAACGTGCCTGTGGGCCTGGAAAAGGCGCCAGTAAAAACGGAGGTACTCAAGTAGTGGAGAGGAATCGAGAGCAAGCTATGGGAACTATCTCTTCAGTGGAAGAACTGCAGGCCGCCTTTGGAATCGCGGGTGTGGCGAAAGTAATCGCAGGCAACGAAGGACTGCCGATGGTACGCATCACCAGCGCACATGCCTCAGGGGACATCTACCTGCACGGTGCGCATGTTACATCGTGGACCCCTTCTGGGAGCGCGGATGTGATCTTCCTTAGCGAGCGCTCGCAATGGGGAGAGGGACGGGCGATTCGAGGAGGCATACCGATTTGCTTTCCATGGTTTGGCGACAAGGCAGATGACGCAAAAGCACCGAAGCACGGATTCGTTCGCACGCGGACCTGGAAACTGGAAGAGATCGCCAGCAATGGTGATGCAGTGGCCATCACGCTGTCTACAGAGAGCAATGAGGAAACCAGAAAGCAATGGCCGCATGAATATCGGCTGATGTATCGTGCCACCTTTGGCAGAGAGCTGAAGCTGGAGTTGATCACCACCAACACCGGGACAACGCCCTTGCGCATCGAAGAGGCTTTGCACACCTATCACTGCATTGGGCAGATTGAGAATATCCGGGTGCGCGGGTTGGCTGCCACCGCGTACCTGGACAAGGTAGACGGCTTTCGCAGAAAGGTACAGGAGGGCGATGTGGTTTTCACATCAGCCACCGACCGGATCTACCTGGATACCGATCACGCGGTGGAGATTGTCGATCCCGATCTGCATCGCAGCATTCTGATTGAGAAAGAAGCGTCTCGCAACACGGTGGTATGGAACCCATGGAGCGAGGGCGCTCACTCGATGAGCGACATGGCAGACGACGAATGGCAGCAAATGGTGTGCATCGAAGCGTGTAATGTCAGGGATGCTGGCGTCGAAATTGCCCCAGGAGCGCAACACACCATGAGCGCGACAATACGGGTGGCGTAACTCGAGATCCGGCTGTCTCGTTTAGCTTGGAAAATACAGACTTGTTGCACAGGAGAGATGCCGCGTCAGCAATGGCGCGGCATCTTCGTGCGTGCAGAGAAATGCTCGCCGCAAGGAGGCGAGCAACGTGTCGTTCGGCGAGACAGGTTTTCCACGCGCTTTGCGATTACCATAGGCATTGGAACCTATGACTGAAACTGCGACTCTCTCTCCCGAGGTACTCCTGCACATTGCACGGACACTCAATATTCCGCTCCACGGAATCGTGGCAGTGATTCAACTGCTGGATGAGGGAGGCACCGTGCCCTTCATCGCGCGGTACCGCAAGGAAGCGACAGGCAATCTTGATGAGGTGCAGATCCGCGACATTGAGGAGAAGCTCGCTTACTTCCGCGACCTGGCGGCGAGGCGCGACACGATCCTTGCTTCTATCGGTGAGCAGGGTAAGCTCACCGACGAGTTGAAGGCGCGCATTGAAGCAACCCTCGACAAGAGCGAATTGGAGGATCTGTATCTTCCCTATCGGCCGAAGCGCCGGACCAAGGCAACCATCGCACGCGAGAAGGGATTGGAGCCGCTTGCACTCTATCTGTGGCAACAGCAAATGGAGGCGCAATCGCTGGCTGATTTTGCAGCCACCTTTATCAGCGAAGAGAAAGGTGTAACGAGCAGCGAGGATGCACTCGAAGGAGCGCGGCATATCGTCGCCGAGATGATCAGCGAGGACGCGAATCTTCGCAAGGCGTTGCGGCAACTGATGTTTGCGGAAGGCGTAGTGGTAAGTCGCAAGACGACCGATGGCATCGATGAACAGGAAAAGTTCAAGATGTACTACGAATATCGCGAGCCGGTACGAACCATTCCCTCGCACAGAATGCTGGCGATCCGCCGCGGTGAGAGCGAAAAGATATTGTACTTTTTGATCGAATTGGAGCCAGCGCGCGCAGTGGAATTGCTGCGATCGCACATCCTGCGTGCGCAGGGAGACTGGACGCCCCAACTGGAACTGGCGATCGAAGACAGTTGGCAACGGCTGCTGAACTCGTCGATTCAGGGAGAGATCCGGTTGGAGTTGAAGACGCGATCCGACGCAGAAGCGATCCAGGTCTTCCGCGACAACCTGCATAATTTATTGCTCGCTCCTCCGGCTGGACCAATCTCCGTACTGGGCATCGATCCCGGCGTGCGAACCGGATGCAAGATCGCTGTGGTGGATGAGACGGGCAAGTTTCTTGCGCACGACGTCATCTATCTGCAAACTTCGAAGAGCGCACTGGAGAGCGCCGGGCCTAAGCTGGAAGCACTCTTGCGCGCACACAATGTACGTGCGATTGCAATCGGAAACGGCACGGCATCCCGCGAGACGAATGCCTTTGTCCGCGACTTTCTCCATGAAAAGAACCTTGATGGAATCTTCACCGTAACGGTGAGCGAATCGGGAGCCAGCGTCTACTCCGCTTCGGACGTGGCGCGGCAGGAGTTTCCCGATCTGGATTTGACGGTGCGCGGAGCCATCTCTATCGCGCGACGCTTGCAGGATCCATTGTCGGAGCTGGTGAAGGTCGATCCTAAATCGATCGGCGTCGGGCAGTATCAGCATGATGTGGATCAGCGGCACCTGCAGCAATCTCTCGAATCCGTGATTGAGAGCTGCGTGAATCACGTCGGAGTGGATCTGAATACATCGTCGTGGACGCTGCTGCGCTATGTTTCCGGCGTAACCGAGCGCGTCGCCATGAACATCGTGAGCTTCCGCAACGAGCATGGACGCTTTCGTTCGCGGACGCAGTTGCATGAGGTTCCAGGGATTGGTCCAAAGACGTTTGAACAGGCCGCGGGCTTTCTGCGCATTCGCGACGGCGAAAACCCTCTGGACATGACGGCGGTTCACCCCGAGTCATACCCGGTGGTGGAGCAGATGGCCCAGACGCTGCATGCGCCGGTGGAAGAGCTGATCCGGAATCCCAGGTTGCTGGAGAGCATAGACCGCTCCGCACTTGGCGCAGGAACTTACACCGTCAACGACATTCTTGAGGAGCTAAAGAAGCCTGGGCGCGATCCGCGCGATACCTTTGTCGCACCAAGTTTCAACGAGCAGGTGCGCGAACTCTCGGATGTGCAGGCAGGCATGGTGCTCGAAGGCGTCGTCACCAACGTGACGAAGTTCGGTGCATTTGTCGATGTCGGCGTTCATCAGGACGGCCTGGTGCACATCAGCGAGCTTTCCAACCGCTTCATCAAAGATCCGTCCGATGCCGTGAAGGCGGGGCAGATCGTAAAGGTGAAGGTGCTCAGCGCAGATGCGAAGACGAAGAGAATCGCCTTGTCGATCAAGGCTCTGATGGAGCCCCAGCAGCGCACGCAGGCGAAGCCGTCGAAAGCTGCGCAGCAGCCCAGGAAGGAAGCGAGCTTGAGCGACAAGCTGGCGATGTTGTCTTCCAAGTGGAAGAGTCGTTGATGATTCAGAGGCTCAATGGGCGAGAGGCTTGTGAAGAAACCTGCGCGCGGATGTGCCGGAATAGTCCTTCACTAACTGGCCTGATCCGCTGAGCTTGTATTTGTAAGTCACCAGGCCGTCAAGGCCAACGGGGCCGCGGGCGTGCAGTTTGCTGGTGCTGATGCCCACTTCGGCGCCAAATCCATAGCGGTAGCCGTCAGCAAAACGCGTGGAGCAATTGTGGTAGATATTTGCTGAATCCACTTCGTTGAGGAAGCGTTGCGCTGCCTGCGCATCGGCCGTGACGATAGCATCCGTGTGATGGGAGCCATAGCGATCGATGTGTTCGAGCGCTGCGTCAAGGTCCTCAACGACGCGAATCGCCACAATGCGATCCGAATATTCCGTGTGCCACTCCGCGTCCGAGACGCGCTCCACGGGGAAAGCAGCCAGGAGCGCCTGGGTCTGCTGGCAACCACGAATCCGCACACCCGCGTCGATAAGCGATGCTGCCAGGCGAGGAAGCAGCGTCGCGGCGATCGCGGAGTGAACCAGCAAAGTCTCAACCGCGTTGCAGGCTGCGGGGTACTGCACCTTGCTGTCCACTGCGATGGCAATTGCCATATCGGGATCGGCAGCAGCATCGATGTAAACATGGCACACGCCATCGGCATGCCCCAGCACGGGAATCAATGTGTTCTTCTGGATGTGCTGTACCAGCGCGTTCGATCCGCGAGGAATAATCAGGTCGATGGTTTTGTCGAGCGCGAGCAGAGTGGTGACAGCTTCCCTGCCGTAGACGCCCATGACAGCGGCGGTCGGCAGATTGCCTTCCAGCGCGGAATGAATCGCCGCGAGCGTCGCCCGCATGGTGCGCTCCACCTCGCTGCCCCCCTTGAGGATGACCGCATTGCCGGACTTGATGGCCAGGGCGGTGATCTGCGTAATGGCATCTGGGCGCGACTCGAAGATAACCGCCAGCAATCCCAGCGGGCAGGTGACCTTTTCGAGGACCAGCCCTTCATCCAGCAAGGTGCGGGCCAGGATGCGCCCTGCGGGATCGGGCAGCTCCGCCACGGCACGCACACCGGCGATCATACCGCGCAGCTTTTCCGGCGTAAGCACCAATCGTTGATAGAGGGCCTGCGACATCTCGCCGCGTTGAGCTAAAGGCTCCGCACGAGCGGCATCTTCCGCATTGGCGGCGAGAATGCCGGCTGCATGCTGCTCCAAGGCAACGGCGATCTGTTCGAGGATGTCATTCTTGCGCTCGGTGGAGAGCGTGGCGAGAGAGCGGCTTGCCTGCTTGGCGGCCTGCGCCTGCTCTGCAACCTCCGATATAGCCACGGAGCTCACCGTGTCCCCTGGGGAGCGAAGACCGTACCGACATTTTCTCCGGCGCAGACACTCTCAAGAATTCCAGGCGTACGCCCGTTGGCGATGACGGCGACGCGTCCGTGTTCGGACACGATGCGGGCCGCCTCAATCTTGGTGGTCATGCCTCCGCGGCCGCGGCCATTGCCCTCTTTGGCAAAACTGACAAGCTCGGGCGTGAAGTCGTCAACTTCAGCGACGAACTCTGCGTCCGCCTCGCTCGGATGGCCAGTATAAAGTCCGTTGACGTCGGAGAGCAGGATGAGAAGATCCGCCTCGACCTTGGTCATGACAAGCGCGGAGAGCTTATCGTTGTCGCCGAAGACGCGGTGTGCGCTACTGGCCTGGCTGGGACGGTCCAGTTCCAGGGTGGAGACGGTGTCATTCTCATTGACGATGGGAAGGACGCCAAGCTTCAGAAGCGTATCGAGAGTAGCGCGGAGATTGGAATACCGCACCGGATCGAGGAAGTCGTCTTCCGTAAGCAGCACCTGCGCGGTGGTGATGTCGAAGTGGCCGAAGGCTTCCTCGTAGAGAGCCATCAGGCGGCTCTGCCCCACTGCTGCACATGCCTGCTTCACCGCGAGTTGGGCCGCCGAGGCGCGCAATCCCAGATGCCGGGCGCCAATCGCGATAGCTCCCGAGGACACAAGGAGAACCTCCTTGCCGTCGCGACGGATGTTGACCACCGATTCAACCAGCCCATACAGCAGACCCACAGCGGCTGCGCCATCGTCGCGCATGATGACATTGGTGCCAAGCTTGATGACAATGCGCTGTGCGCTGGCGACACGCTGCCGCGCGCGCGTGCCGGACTCGCTAAGTGTCTCCATTGCTATTTTTCCGCGCTGACGGCGGCATGCACATCCTTACTTTGCGCCACAGTGCTGAGGTAATTGTTGATGGCAGCAGCGGCCTTCCGTCCCTCGGAGATGGCCCACACCACTAGCGACTGCCCTCTGCGCATGTCACCCGCGGCAAAGACGCCATCGACAGAGGACATGTAGTTTTCGTCAGTCGCCACGTTTCCGCGAGCGTCCAACACCAGCCCGAGTTGCTCGATCATGCCGGCACTGACAGGACCGAGGAAGCCCATCGCCAACAGAACCAGATCGACATCCATCACAAATTCGCTGCCGGCCTGCGGCTCAAACTTTGGCGGAGGCCCGACGCGCACAGCATGAAGCTGCTTGACGTTGCCGTTTTCATCGCCCGTAAACTTGACGGTGGAAACGCTCCAGTTCCGGGTACCGCCCTCCTCGTGCGCGCTTTCCGTGCGAAGCTGCATAGGCCAGAGTGGCCATGGCGTCAGCGGCGAGCGCTCCGTCGGTGGAGTCGGCATAATCTCGAACTGCTCCACCGACTTGGCTTTCTGGCGGTGGCTGGTTCCGAGGCAATCAGCGCCCGTGTCCCCACCACCGATGATGACGACGCGCTTGCCCGTTGCGAGGATCTGATCCGGAACCTCGTCGCCTTCGCAAACGTGGTTCTGTTGCGGCAGGAACTCCATGGCGAAGTGGATACCCTTGAGTTCGCGACCGGGAAGATTCAGATCGCGCGGCTTCTCCGCGCCGCCCGCGAGCAGCACTGCATCGAATTCGCGGCGCAGCTCCTCAATGGCGACGTTGACGCCCACGTGGGCTCCGGTAACAAACTTAACGCCCTCCGCAATCATCTGCTCGATGCGGCGGTCGATGACGTGCTTCTCCAGCTTGAAATTCGGAATGCCGTAGCGGAGAAGGCCACCAATGCGGTCGGCTTTTTCGTAGACGGTGACAGAGTGTCCGGCACGGCACAACTGCTGCGCGGCGGCAAGGCCCGAGGGACCAGAGCCGACGATGGCAATGCGCTTGCCGGTTTTAAACTCCGGCGGCTCGGGCTGGATGTAGCCCTCACCGAAAGCATGCTCGACGATGCTCTTCTCAATGGTCTTAATGGCTACCGGAGGCTTGTTGATGCCGAGAACGCAGGCGGCCTCGCATGGAGCTGGACAGATTCTTCCCGTGAACTCAGGAAAATTATTGGTCGCATGCAGACGGCGGATCGCCTCCTGCCAGCGGCCACGATACACAAGATCATTCCAGTCCGGAATGATGTTGTTCACCGGACATCCGGTGTGACAGAAGGGGACGCCACAATCCATACATCGCGCGCCCTGCTCCTGCTGCTTCTCCTGGGGGAAGTCCTGATAAATCTCGAACCAGTCGTTCACTCGTTCCGCGACCGGCCGACGTGTCGGAAGCTCGCGGGGAATCTCCATGAATCCGGTAATCTTACCCATGCTGTACCTGCCCAACCACTGCTAGAGATGGCGTTTGAACATCCTTGACGGAAGCCGCGGTGGCTTGGTTTACGCCAAGAACGCGTTTGTATTCGTGGGGGAATATCTTGATGAAGCGGCGCAGTACTTCCTCCCAGTTCTCCAGGAGCCATGCGGCGCGAGGGCTCCCCGTCAGATCACGGTGACGGGTAATGAGCGTGTGAAGCAGCGTGATGTCGGCTGGATCGACGACCGGCTCCAGGTCCACGGAAGCAAGGTTGCAGCGCTTGGCCTGGAAGTCGCCCGCCTCGTCGAAGACATAGGCGATGCCGCCGCTCATGCCTGCTGCGAAGTTGCGTCCCGTAGACCCGAGCACGGCGACCAGCCCATTCGTCATGTATTCGCATCCGTGGTCGCCAACGCCTTCCACCACGGCGGTGGCGCCGGAATTCCGGACCGCAAAGCGCTCGCCCGCGACGCCGTTGAAGAAGGTCTCGCCGCTGGTCGCTCCATACAGCGCGACGTTGCCGATAAGGATGCTCTGTTCCGGCAGGAAGCCTGAGTTGCGCGGCGGATAGATCACAATGCGTCCGCCGGAGAGTCCCTTGCCTACATAGTCATTGGCCTCGCCTTCCAGGCTGAGCGTCACGCCGTTGGGCAGGAAGGCTCCGAAGCTCTGCCCTGCGGATCCGTTGAAGTGGTAGCGAATCGTCCCGTCCGGCAGCCCCTTGGACCCGTAGCGCCGGGCGATCTCGCCGCCGAGCATAGTTCCCACGGTGCGATGCACATTGCGGATGGCAAAAGTCGCCTCGACCGGCTTCTGCTTCTCCAGCGCAGGCTTGGCCACCTGGATGAGTTGATGGTCGAGCGCCTGCTCCAATCCGTGATCCTGCGAATGGATGCAGCGGCGTGCGACACGGCCAGGCAGCGGAGGATTGTAGAGGATGGTCGCGAGGTCGATGCCGCGCGCCTTCCAATGATCTGTAGCCAGCTTCGTCTCCAGCATATCCACGCGACCGACCATCTCGTCCATGGTGCGGAAGCCAAGTTGTGCCATGTATTCGCGCACCTGCTCGGCAAGGAAGAAGAAGAAGTTGATGACGTGCTCAGGCTGCCCCTTGAACTGCTTGCGCAATTCAGGATCCTGGGTGGCGATGCCGACCGGGCAGGTGTTCAGATGGCACTTGCGAATCATGATGCAGCCCATGCTGATGAGCGGCATCGTTGCGAAGCCGAACTCCTCAGCACCGAGCAGCGCGGCGATCACAATATCGCGGCCCGTCTGCAGCTTGCCATCGGTCTGCACGCGAATCCGGTTGCGCAGATCATTGAGCAGAAGAACCTGCTGCGTCTCGGCCAGCCCCAACTCCCAGGGCAAACCCGCGTGGCGGATCGAACTCAGCGGCGAAGCGCCGGTGCCGCCGGTATCTCCGCTGATGAGCACAACATCCGCATGCGCCTTGGCGACGCCGGCAGCGACGGTGCCGACACCAACCTCAGCCACCAGCTTGACGGCGATGCGCGCCATGGGATTGACGTTCTTGAGATCGTAGATCAGCTGCGCCAGATCTTCGATGGAATAGATGTCGTGGTGCGGCGGAGGCGAAATCAATCCGACGCCGGGGACAGAGTGGCGCACGCGGGCGATCACTTCATCCACCTTGTGGCCGGGAAGTTGGCCGCCTTCACCGGGCTTGGCGCCCTGTGCCATCTTGATCTGCAACTCGTCGGCGTTCACGAGGTAGTTGGCGGTGACGCCGAAGCGCCCCGACGCTACCTGCTTGACCGCACTGCGGCGAAGGTCGCCATTCGCGTCCGGAGTAAAGCGCTCTTCGTCCTCGCCACCTTCACCTGTATTCGACTTTCCCCCGATGCGATTCATGGCAATGGCAAGGGTCTCGTGCGCTTCCTTGCTGATGGAGCCGAAAGACATCGCGCCAGTGGTGAACCGCTTGACGATCTGGCTGGCTGGCTCCACTTCCTCCAGGGGAACGGGGTTCTTGCCAGGCTTGATCTGCATCAGGCCGCGAAGCGTGCAGATCTGGCGGCTCTCCTTGTCGAGCAGGTCAGTGTATTCCTTGAACGTCTTGGCGTTGGCGGAGCGCACAGAGTGCTGCAGCTTGCTGATGGTCAGCGGATTGAGCAGGTGGTACTCGCCACCGACCCGGAACTGATGGTTGCCGCCAACTTCGAGATTCGTCTCCGAATCGCTCAGTGGCTGGAAGGCATACTCATGCTTCATCTGCGCTTCGCGCGCCAGCACATCAAGGCCAACGCCTTCGATGCGCGACGCGGTGCCGTTGAAGTAAGTATCAATCAGCTCCTTCTTGAGCCCGACCGCCTCAAAAACCTGCGCCCCGCGATAGCTCTGCAGGGTGGAGATTCCCATCTTCGAGAAGGTCTTGAGCAGCCCCTTGTTGATCGCCTTGATGAAGTTCTTCTGTGCGTAATCCGGAGTAACGCCGGCGGGCAGATAGCCGCGGCGAGAAAGATCGCGCAGGGTTTCGATGGCCAGGTAAGGATTGATAGCGCTGGCGCCGTATCCGATGAGCAGCGCGAAGTCCATTACTTCACGCGGTTCGCCCGACTCCACGATGAGCGCGACCTGGGTACGAGTCCCCTCGCGGACCAGGTGATTGTGAACCGCGGCCAGGGCCAACAGGCTGGGAATCGGGGCGTAATGCGGATCCACTCCGCGATCGGAGAGGATCAACAGCGTGTAACCCGAACGCACGGCGAGCGAGGCACGTTGGCATAGCTCTTCCAGGCCGCGCTTCAGGCCCTCTTCGCCCTCGGCTACGCGATAGAGCGTAGGCAGCGTGGTTGCCAGCAGATCCCCGCGGGAGACACGGCGCAGCTTCTCCAACTCGGTATTGCTGAGCAGAGGGTGCGGCAGCTTGAGGGTGTGGCAGTTCTGTGGCGCCTCTTCAAGGATGTTGCGCTCCGTACCGATGAAGCTGATGAGCGACATCACCATCTCTTCACGAATGGGGTCGATGGGCGGATTGGTGACCTGGGCAAAGAGCTGCTTGAAGTAATGGAACAGCATCTGCGGCCGGTCCGAGAGACAAGCCAGCGGAGTGTCGATACCCATCGACGCAATCGGCTCTTCACCCTTGGCTCCCATGGGCTCAAGAATGGTCTTCACGTCCTCTTCGGAGTAGCCGAAGGCACGCTGGCGGCGCAGCAGGGTGTCGCGGTTGGAGCCAAGCACGCGGGAAGGCTCCGGCAACTGATCGAGCGTGATCTGATTCTCGCTGAGCCACTCGCCGTAAGGCTTGCGGGAGGCGAGCCGCTGCTTGAGCTCCTTGTCGGAGACCACGCGCTTCTCCACCAGATCGACAAGGAACATCTTGCCGGGCTGGAGACGGCCCTTCTTCTTCACATTCTCCGGCGGAATATTCAACACGCCCGCCTCGGAGGCGAGGACCACCATATCGTCACGGGTAATCACGTAACGGCCAGGGCGCAGGCCATTGCGGTCGAGCGTCGCACCGATGACGCGGCCATCGGTAAAGGCGATCGCGGCGGGGCCATCCCATGGCTCCATCAGCGAGGCGTGATACTCGTAGAAGGCTCTTTTCTCGGGCTTCATGTGCGGATTGCCCGACCACGCCTCCGGAATCATCATCGCCATCACGTGCTCCATCGAGCGGCCGGACTGCAGGAGCAGCTCTACAGCGTTGTCGAAGGCGGCAGAATCACTTCCACCGGGAGAGATGATGGGAAAGAGCTTCTGCATGTCGTCGCCAAAAAGCGGAGACTGCAGTACGGACTGGCGGGCACGCATCCAGTTCACATTGCCGCGCACGGTGTTGATCTCGCCGTTGTGCGCGACGTAGCGATAGGGATGGGCAAGCTGCCAACTGGGAAATGTATTGGTCGAGAAGCGCTGGTGCACCAGGCAGAGCGCGCTGGTCACTGCCGGGTCCGCCAGCTCACCGTAGAAGTTCGCAATCTGCGGAGCCAGCAGTAGCCCCTTGTAAATGATGGTGCGCGAGGAGAGCGAGGGGATGTAGAAGGTCTCCCGGTCCTCGATGTCCGACGCGGCAATTTCTACCTCGGTGCGCTTGCGGACAACGTAGAGCTTGCGCTCGAAGGCGTCTTCGGTCATGCCATCCGGACGCCCGACGAAGATCTGCTGGATATAGGGCTGCGAGGCGCGCGCAACGCGGCCAATGGCGGAGCCGTTACACGGAGTATCGCGCCAGCCAAGAACACAGAGGCCCTCTTCCCGAATGATTCTTTCGAAGACGCCTTCGCACTTGAGCCGGTCGTGCTTTTCCACGGGAAGAAAAACCATTCCCGCGGCATACTCGCCGGGAGCGGGCAGATAAAAGCCCAGCGTGGCACACTCGCGCACAAAAAACTGGTGGGGAATCTGGATGAGGAGCCCGGCGCCATCGCCCGTTTCTGCATCGCAACCGCAGGCGCCACGATGCGTGAGGTTAATGAGAACCTCAATCCCCTTCACAATAATGTCGTGGCTCTTCTCGCCCCGGATGCTCGCTACAAAACCCAGACCGCACGCATCCCGCTCATTTGCCGGATCATAGAGACCCTGAGCAACAGGCAGGCGATTGAAAGAAGATACCTCGGACATTACTTCCTCCCCTGCAAACCGCCCATCCTTCAAAAGAGAATTCGAAAAGGTAGACGGATCCTCGCTCGGCGCGAAGACCGGTTTCAGAATTCTTCATCTTTCGAACTTTGTTAACTCCGGATGGCCGCTGCAGTTCCTGATGGTTATCTCTCGATGATAATCAAACTGGCTCCCGGATGCGAGAGATATTTCCCGGGTTGCATTACTTTTACCACATGTGGCGGGTCAACCATTCGGGCGAAGGCCAGAAAAACCGCAGAAAATAACGTGGCCCGGTCGCGGGTTTTACCTGAAGACCGGGCCAGAAAAATTATTGAGACTGCTGCTTATTGACGCTACTGCGACGAAACCGGCAACTGGGAAGAGGCAGCCGGCATATTAAAGGCTTCGGCCAGGCTATCCAGGTCTGCCCTCACCTTTGCCCAACTGGATATGGTTACAGCATCGTAGTCTTCATCCCGCAGAAGTCCTTCAATTCCCTGGGAGCTGTTGAGAACCATGCGGAGATTGTCGTCGGCCTGCTTTTTATCCCGGAAGTGGCTCAGCAAGTGGTCCGTCTGTACCTGAAAATCGCGGACCTGGGTCTTTGCGTCCCTTTCGCGGCTGGTTCTGCGAATCGGAGTGTGATGGATGCTGGCATCGAAGGCCGACCGGAAAGACTTGGTATCTTCCCTCAGATTCTGCATCGTGTGGGCCACGTCGCGGTCGTTCATCCTGGATTGCGCGAGCGCGCTGGATGCGGAGAAGCCGGAGAAGAGCAACGCGCCGATCGAGATCGTCTGGAGCAAACGATTCATATCTACCCCTTTCTGAATGCGCGCTTCGGGACGAGACAAGGTGCGAAGCTGCCAACCGAAGCTATAAAGCTTGGATGCAGCCTCCGGACCTGCCGCAACTATTCGACACAAGCCATTTAAATAGAGCGACTTGTGGCAGATCCCTCGCGTTGAAATGCCGAGTTTGCTAGTTGGCAATCTGCCACAGCGCGATTCCGCCGGTCAGCCCCTGCTCGTTTTCGATCAGGGTGACTTCAGGACGCGGCTCGATCTCCAGCTTGCGGGAGTTGCCGCCGCCGATATACAGGTGGTCCCAGTTAAAGAGTGCCTCAGTCTGGGCAATGGCGCGTTCCACCAGGCGATTCCATTTCTTGTGACCGATTTTGTCCAGCGCAGCTCTGCCGATCAGCTCCTCGTATGTCTTGCCCTTGCGCCAGGGATGGTGCGCGAGTTCGAGACCGGGACAGAGGCGGCCATCGGTATAAAGCGCCGACCCGACGCCGGTGCCAAGCGTGAGAACCAGTTCAACGCCGCGGCCACGGATGGCGCCATACCCCTGCACGGCGGCGTCGTTGCAGACACGCACCGGCTTCCCCCATTTCTGCTCCAGCGTCTGCTCTAGGGGGAATCCAACCCAGCTCTTGTCGAGGTTGGCGGCGGTCAGGGTCTCGCCCTGCTTGATGACTCCAGGAAAGCCCACAGAGACGCGGTCAAATGCGGGCATCTGCGCCTTCATCTCGTCGAGGATCGCCAGCATCTTGCCCGGAGAGGCGGGGTGGGGGGTAGGGACTCGCAGGCGCTCGCTGACGGAGTGGCCCTGGGAGTCGAGCGCCATCATCTTCAACCCACTGCCGCCGATGTCAATGGCCAGAGTAGTTAGATTGCGCCAATTCCCCTGCCTGCTTCGAGCGGCCTTGCCACTGCCTGTCTTCGTGGCTCGCCTGGTCTGGCCCTGTTTGGTTCCCGCTTGTTTCGATCTACCCTGTTTTGTGCCTGCCCGCATTGGGTTACTCCTCGCAGATAGAAATACGCCAGATCTTGAGAATCCGCACCGGATGCGCTGTCTCTTCGATTCGCTGCAGGATCGTTGGCAGAACTTCTGGATTTAGAAGCCCCGGCGCGATCGCCGTACTATACCTCGCCATCATACGGTGGGTTTGCACCGGTCAGAAAGTCCCCCCATGCGACCACTTGCGTATACACCGTATACTCAGGCTGCCATGAAGCCACACGCATTTGGCTTTTGCAGCTATCTGTAGCCCATGGAGGAAAAAAGAAAGCCAATGATTCTGCGAGTCCTGGAAGAGATGGCGGATTGGGATAGCAAAGAGGATACCGCGTGGCACCTGGTGCGGCAGAGCCAGAGTCGGAAGACGCTGCCCATGCTGCTGATTCCCCAGCCCGCGCATGCCGTGCTGGCGGGCGATCTGGCAGCAGCGCTGCTTCCCGATGCATTTGGAGAACTGCCGGCGAATGTGCTGCACGCGATCCGTATGCACGATACGGGATGGGGGATCCTGGACGCCGCGCAGATTCACCGGGTACGAAACCCCCAGGGCAAACCGGGTGGCAAAGTCCAGAAGGCGTCGGCGGTAGAGGTGGTTTCCTTCCTCGACGTTCCTCCATCGGAGGCAGTGGGGGCCTGGAAGTCCTCTATTGAAGAGATGGAAAAGGTAGCGCCGGAAAGCGCTTATATCGTGAGTCAGCACTTCTCTCTGCTGTCCGCCCACGAGGAAGATCGCGCCCATGTGGCCTTTCGTAAGCAGGAGAGCGCACGGCGCGAGCGCATCCTGAAGACCGCGAAATGCGGCGTAGCGGATTTGGAGCGGTGGACGGATGCGCTCGGCTTCTGCGACCTGCTTTCGCTGTACCTGTGCTGCGGAACCACGGCAGCGGCCACGCTGCCACGCAGCCACCCTTCCCGTCCCACAGACGCGCCTACAGTACGGGTGCGTCAACAGGGACAGACCATCCTCATGAGCGAACCAATAATTCGCTCCGGAACGACGGTGGAGGTCCACGGAATTCGCCATCCGGCCCCTGCCGCCGGATCGGCAGCGCAGGGCGTGAACTGGATTTTTGCCTGAAGACCATAAAACAGGGTCTTGCACCATGCCTGGTGCAGAGATGCGCTTCGAATAGGCACCTATTTGCACCGGAATGATGCATAATCGGACATCGAGCATGCAAGGTTTTGCACACCCAGTTGCCTGAAAATGTTATAGATAGTTACCAATTATCTAAAAAGTACCTACATTGTAAATCCCCAAAGTGACCTCCTCATAGGACACTGAACACACGATCGTGCAATTGCTCCAGGTATGGTTCAAAACCGATGGGAGATGTGCGAGCTTTTCACTTTGTTTTCGCGCCTCTTTTCAGGATGATCCCTAGACCGGGAACGGAATTTCAAACCCGGCACCGAGGGCGTGTAGAGGATCGGAACCGGTTATTTTTCCCGCGAAGATGCGGGCTTCTCAGGGTTGCGTTGACGGCTTTCGAGGTAGCAGTTTTTGTCCTCGTGTAGCGCGGAGGAACATGCAATGAGGACTCTGAGACCGGTCATTTGCGGATTTCATTCTCTCCATGATCCGCGCATTCAGGAACAACTGACTTTGAGCCTCCTCCGCGGACGGAGATGGAAAATCTACGCGAGTGGCAGGGGAGTTGCAAGTAGGCAGTACGATCCGTGGCCTAACTTGCGTTTGCCATAACGACGGGCCCGGTTGAGAAGCACCAGGTTAGACGCCTCTACCGGATACTTGGCCTTGTTCCGCCTAGCGTCTAGGCACGAGCACACATACATGGAACTGACAGCGAGCGGACCAATGATGAGCATGATCAATCGCGGATGGAAGCAGGCGGCCTTAGCGGGTCTTCGTTACACGGCAATCCTGAGTGTTATCGCAACTCTGGGCGTATCGGTGGAGGCGCAGTCCGTGCGATCCATCCCCAGCGCCACGAAGGTAGCCGGGACCGGCTCCCACGGCTTTAATACCGATTACGGGCCGTCTTCCAGCGTGGAGCTCAATGCCCCGTCCAGCAACCTGTTTGATGCACAGGGCAACCAGTACATCTCGGACTCCGGGAACAACTGCGTTCGCCTGGTGGATAGCAAGAGCGGAAATATGGTGACAGTGGCTGGACTGACGCAGTCCGGATCTACGGACACCTGCAACTCCAGCCTGAACTCCACGCCCACGGCAGCACAGGGTCTGCTTGCGCCGAGCGGGCTTGCGCTTGATTCAGCCGGCAACCTATACATCGCGGACACAGGCCACAACTGCGTGCGCCGACTGGGTGCCGGAGCGACCGGATCGGCAAATCTGGTAACAGTGGCCGGTGATTGCACCCAGCCAGCCGCCTCTGCGGTGACGCCGGCTCCTTATGGGCTGGCATTCGACACCGCGGGCAACCTGTATGTCTCCACCCAGGACAATGCCAGCGGCGTGAACCAGGTTGTCCTGCATCGCCCTGCGGATGGCGCAACGACCGTCTGCCGCGTAGCGGGCGCAGCCTCCGCATTGGTGCCGACGGCGTGCAACAGCGGCACCCTACCCACTCTCAGCAAGCCTGCCGGCCTGGCCTTTGATCCGGTGGGCGACCTCTTCATCGCCGATAGCGGCAACGGCTGCGTGCGCGAAATGACCCCCGCCGGAGCCTTCAGCACGGCGGTTGGACTCTGCACCAACGACGGCACCGGGTCGAGCGCCACGGCGCTCTCCAGCCCCACCGGACTGGTCTTTAACCAGGCGGGCAAGCTCTTCGTCAGCGATACAACCAAGTCCCAGGTCTACGAATTCCTCCAGCCTGCAACGCTGAATCTGATTGCGGGTCTCTCGACCGGCACCTCAGGAACCTATGCGGTGAGCCAGGACGGCGCGCCAGCGATCACGGTTCCCCTGTCGTCGCCACAAGGTATCTCGGCGGATCCGATGGGCAACGTGATGGTGGTCGACTCGCAGAACAACATCGTCCGTATGCTGGCGGCGGGCTTCCGCTTCCCGGACACATCCGTGAATTCCGCCAGTCCATCGCAGACCGCATTCTTCGTCATTACCGCACCGGTAAAGCTCGCGTCCTCGGTGGGCAGCGGCTTCAAGATTGTCAGCAGCTCCTGCACTGGAACCCTGAAGGCTTCCACCACTTCCACTCCGACCACGTGCGGCGTTACGGTATCCTTTCAGCCTGTCTATCCCGGCGCCCTGCGCTCTCCTCTGATTCTTACCGACACGACTCCGAACACGAAGTACACCTGGGGATTGAGCGGCACGGGCCTGGGAGCGGAAGCAATCTTCTCTCCGGGTACGCTCAAGACCCTGCTGTCATCGCTGGCAAATCCTGCGGCGGTGCGTCTGGATGGCGCAGGGAATGTCTATTTCGCCGAGGGAGGGACTTCGGGCAATGGCGATCTCAAGGTCATTCCCGCAGGATCGACGACTCCATCAACGCTGATCGCTCCCGGCGCAGGTTTGAATACGCCCACCGCCATTGCACTGGACTCCGCTGGCAATATCTTCATCGCGGATAAGGGGACCAACAGCGTTTACCGATATGACGCAAATGGCGCACTCACTACGCTCGCTTCCGGCCTGAGCGATCCCGAGGCAATGGCGATCGACATTTTTGACAACCTGTATATTGCCGAGTCGGGCACGACTCCCGCGGTACGGGAGATCTACGCGGGTGGGCAGCAAGCGATCCTGGCCGGGCAGGGACCGATTGCCAACGCGAACGGTGTACCGGCAATTCAGGCCAAGCTGCTTACGCCAAGCGGGCTGGCAGTGGATGACCATGGGATGATCGTCGTCTCGGACGCCACAGGCTATCGCGTCTACTCCATAGACACCGGACGCATCATTCATTACCTGGTGGGGAACGGCACCACCACGGATACTGCCCCTGGCACAGCCCTGGGAACGGCACTCCAGAATCCACGCGATCTGGCGATGGATGCCGCGGGCGACGTCTACATTGCAGACGGAACCGGTAACAGCACAATCCTCGTCTACAGCAGCTCGCAGCAGAATCCGACCGTCACCACAATCGCCGGCACAGGAAGCGCAGGCAACACCAGCGGACCCAGCACCTCTGCCCAGTTGAACAACCCCATCTCGCTGGCGCTGGACGGCAAGTCGGATATCTACATCGTGGACGCTGGCAATCTGGCGCTGCGCGAGATCGTCTACAACCCGCCCGTGCTGGACTTCGGCACGATCAAGGTTGGCGATGTATCCCCTGCAATGACCGTGACGCTGTGGGACACGGGCAACAAGAACCTGACGCAGGTTTCTTCGTTGCTGATGAGCGACACGACAAACTTCTCACTGGACACTACAAGCACGCTGTGCGGCACTACGGTGCTCTCTGGCGCGACCTGCGATTACGGCTTCCGCTTCAATCCACAGTCAACTGGAGCCTTCACGTCGACAGCAACCCTGACCGACAACTCCTACAACACCACGCAGGTGATCACTTTGAAGGGTGGCGCCACGGCCGGGAACATCACGCCCTCCACGATCAACACGGCGACCTATACCGGCGTCTATGGCACTCCCTACACCTGGACCGCGGGTGTGACGGGCGATGGAACGCATACCCCCACGGGAACCTTGACCTTCACGATCAATGGCAATCCTGTGTGCCCGCCGCTGACGCTGAACGGATCGGCCCAGGTGAGCTGCTCTCCCTCGCCTACGGGATTGGCTGCCGGCACGTACACAATGACGATCAGCTACTCCGGCGACAGCGTGTACGCAGCGAACTCCACCACGGCTACGGCGACAATTCTGCCCGCACCGGTGACAATCACCGCCAATAGCGCCTCGCGTCCCTATGGACAGCCGAATCCTGTCTTCACCGGAACCATCACCGGAGTTGTACCCGGTGAGACCATCACCGCCACATACTCCACCACTGCTACGCAGTACAGCGCTCCCGGGATCTACCCGATTACGCCGGTTGCAGCGGCGGGTCCGGGTACTTCGCTGAGCAACTACGCCATCACAATCGTGAATGGAACGCTGACGATCACGCAGGCCGGGCCGGTCACGATCACGGTTGCCAATGCAACTCGCATCTACGGCGTGCCGAATCCAACATTCACGTCCACCACTGTGAACGGAGCGAACGGCGATACGATCACGGTTACCTACTCCACGACAGCGACGTTGAACTCGCCGGTCGGGACCTATCCCATCAACGCAACGCTCAGCGGACCATCGGCAACGGACTACAGCGGAGCGACCGTGGTTGCGGGCGTGCTGACGATTACCCAGGCTCCCACGAGCATGACGTTGACGAGTTCGAACAGCTCCCCGAAGACGGGCGACGCGGTCACCTTCACGGCAGTGGTCACCTCAACTTCGCAGATCACTCCGGATGGAACCGTGACCTTCGCCAATGGAGGCACCCCTCTTGGCACAGGGACGCTCGATGCCACCGGGCACGCCACCTTTACCACCTCGGCCCTGACTGCGGGCAACCATACCATCACGGCTACCTATCCGGGCACGGTGAACTTTATGCCGAGCACGGCTAGCCTCTCACAGGGTGTTGTGACGCCCGGATCCAACGGAAGCTTCGCCATTACGGCGACTCCGGCGTACCAGGAAGTGAAGGGAGCCGGCAGCAACGTCTACCAGGTCACGGTGAAGTCGCTGGACGGCTTCTACGGCCCGGTAACCCTGAGCTGTGCCGGACTGCCTGCCGACGCAACTTGTGCGTTTAGTCCTGCGACCGTGACGTTGACCGCGGGCGGAACCGCTACAACGACGCTGACCACCACAACCACGCTGAAGGATGCAGCGACAGCAGGCGTGAAGCTGCCAGCTCCGGGTGGGCAGGGCATGTTGCCTCTGCTGGCATGGACCATGTTCCCAATGCAGCTGAGCGGTGCAGCAACGCTGCTGGCAGGCGGACTGCGCCGGCGCAGGAAAGAGAGCTTCTGGAAGCGGCTGATGTTCCTGCTTCCTGTTGCGCTGCTTGTTCTGGGGCTATCGGGTTGCGGATGCACGGTAACCCAGTTCCACACCTACACGATTACAATTTCGGGGACCGGAACTTCGGGCGGTGCTCCGTTGACTGAGACGACTACAGTGACGCTTTCCGTCATTCAATAGAAATCGATGAATTCACGCCGGATTCTTGCATCGATAAGGGTCCGGCGGATTTACTATCTCGTTATATTTTCATTCTTTAGTATTTGTCCCGCGGAGGGTTCCCGACATGCAATCTCGCTCTATCCGTTCATTCGCAGTGTTGCTCCTGGCCGCAGTAACCGCTACGGCTGGAGCGCAGCAGGCTGCGCCGAACGCACACCCAGCGAAGCAACCTTCACCGTACTCGCGCGTTGATCTCTACGGCGGATATGCTTTCCTGGCTCCGAGCGGCAGTGTGGAGGGATTCAACTACCAGCGGATTACCACGGGGGCGGTGACAAGCGCCGCGTTTTACTTTAAGAAGAAAGTGGGCGCCCAGGTAGAAGCGGGCTTTCACCCTTACGGCTATGAGTCTCTAAAGAATCCCTACCTGGTGCCTGGCAGCGACTGCGCGTACACCGCACAGGCCGGACCGATCATCCGCTTCCCTTCCACGCATCTGGTTCCCTTTGTTCACGTGCTGGGAGGCGCAGCGAAGGTGGGTGGACCGCGCTTTCAGCCTTGCACCTGGGGACTGGGACTGACGGCCGGCGGCGGCCTCGACTACATTCTCCCGTTCTGGAGAAACCATCTCGCGGTGCGCGTCTTTCAGTTGGATTACGAGTACATGCACGTCGATTTCGGACCGACCAATCCTTATGGGCTCGCGGGCGGCAAGGCAAATATCAATGCTTTGCGCGCAAGCGGCGGAATGGTTTTGCGGTTTGGCGATCTGGCTCCTTACCCCCCGGTATCGTTTGAGTGCAAGGCAACACCTTCCGAGGTGTTCCCGGGAGACCCGGTGAATGTTACAGCGACTCTGACCAACGTTCTGGGAAACAAGAAGATCAACTACAAATGGACCTCCAGCAATGGGCCGGTCAGCGCGACTTCCCCGGAGATTTCAGTCGAGACCAAGGGACTGGCGGCAGGCACCTACAGCGTTACGGCGCATGCCTACGAAAACGGCAAGAACCAGGAGTTCACCTCCTGCACCGCGAGCTTCTATGTGAAGCCGATTGGGCCGCCGACGATCTTCTGCTCAGCCAGCCCGACGACCATCGCCCCGGGAGACAGCTCGACAATTACCAGCATTGCAACCAGCCCGGCCAATCGTCCGCTCACGTATTCTTACACCGCTTCCGCCGGACAGATCAGCGGCACCACGAACACTGCGCAGTTGACGTCGGCAGGCGTTCCTCCGGGGGTTATCACGGTGATATGCGCGGTGCAAGACGATATCGGGCAGAAGGCAACGGCGCCGACGAACGTCACGGTTGGCACACCGCCGATTCCTCCGGCTCCCAAGCCACAGGCTCTCTGCTCGCTGGCCTTCTACCGCGACAAGAAGCGCCCGGTACGCGTAGACAACGAAGCCCGCGCCTGCCTGGATGACATCGCGCTGACCATGCAGCATCAGCCGGATGCCCGTCTGGTCGTCGTGGGTGAACACTCGGCCGACGAACCGGCAACCACTGCCGCGGAGCGCGCCGTCAACACCAAGGCCTACCTGACTAACGAAAAGGGTCTGGATCCGGGCCGGATCGATGTTCGCACCGGAAACCGAGTGGGCAAGACCGCGGAGAACTATCTCCTGCAGCCGGGAGCCACTTTTGAGGACGTCCCGACAGCGCCGGTATCCAATACGCCAGTCAGTAAGCAGGCATACAGCACGGCAGCAAGCTACGCGGCAGCGGAGGCAAGAAAGCATCACAAGGCAACCACGCCCAAGCCGGCAGCCACTCAACCGAAGTCGATGGAAGGACAATCGACTCCTAAGAAGTAAGCAAAGATCGGCAGTAGAAGAAAGAGACCCGGCCGCGAGATTCGCGGCCGGGTCTCTTTCTTTGTGGCGTACCGCCCCCTAATATGCTCTACATGCCCTCATACTAGAGCACTGCCCCGTTGGGCCTATACGGAAGGAGTTTTTGCCTATGCTGCCGTTCTTAACGAGCCTCTGCAGTCCATCGATTCGCCACGTTGCACCGATTCTTCCTTCGCAAAGGATGAGACGACGGATATCTCGATGCGCACGCTGAAGACAATTCCTCTTGTAGTAGCAGAAGTCCCCGGAAGCACCCACACAGCCCCCAGAAAAACCGACAAGCGAGAGAACGCGGAGGGAAGCAGGCCCGAGTTTCGATGTGTATCGTAATTTCGTAATTTCGCAGTCGATATCGGGGTGCTTCGAGGCATTGCCTCAAAACAGAGCGAATCCCGGCGCAGAAGGCAGACACGCCGCAGCCTGGTTCAGAAGAGAGACGTCGATCCAATGGCACACGGGATCGCGGACAAAGCAATCATCCGCCCACGGGTTGGGTACCATTCGCACAGGATTGCCTGCAATACATAGCAAAAGAGGTGCTCTCCTATTTACGGGGAGCACCTCTTCTATACCAGCGCAAATAAAGTCCGATTGGAACAGCCTGTGCGGCAGGTTGAATCAGTTAAAGAACGTCCTGATCTACTGCATACCAATCTCTGTGAGCAGTTTCGGCTTCGCCTCGTCCACAGCCAACAGGTTGTGGCAGGCTGCGCAATCCTGCGTAATGGCCTGGCCGCTCTTGGCGTTGTGGCTGCCGTCATGGCAGCGGAAACAGCCAGGGTAACTGGTATGCCCAACATTGTTCGGGTGGGTTCCCCACGTTACCTTCATATCGGGGAAGACGTTCACCTTGTAGATGGAGTACAGGGATGCCGCAGCTTGCTTGACAAGATCGGCATGAGCGGACAGAACCTCGGGGCGCTGCGAACGGTAAAAGCTCTCGAGACCCGCCTTGATCTTGGTTTCCGCGTCTGCCTGGGAAGCGTAGGTCCCCTTCAGCAGTTCAAGCCCTTCCTTATGCACAAAAGGGAGTGTGGGGCTGATGCCGCCCTCGGCCATGATGCGGTTGACTGCGTCTTCCGGCGTCTGAAAGGTGTGAGCCGCACGGTTATGGCAATCAATGCAATCCATCACCCGCTTCTCACCCTTCACGGGGCCGGTCGCATCCGCTGACACAAACTCCGTTGTGCTGCCGTCAGGATTGCGCCTGCTTACCCAGGGAATGACCTGGCGCTGTGGGTCCGTCGAGATGTATTCGATGTGTCCGAGATGCACACCATGGATTCCCGTCAGGTGAGAGACGGAATCGCGCCCGCCCAGATGGAGCAGAACGAGGGTCTTGGTCATGGTGTTCGTTTCATCGTCGGCGAAGCTGGTCTTCACCAGCATTTTCTCTCCGATGTATTTTGCGGGTGTGTGGCAGCCCTCACAGATCTCACGTGCCGGCCGGAGACTGAGAACCGGGGAGTGAATCGGGCGCGGATAATTGTTGAGCCCTACCTCGATCAGCTGCTTAGTGCCGTTAACTTTGGCCCTCACGTAGGATCCGGCGCCTTCCCCCACGTGGCAGGCAACGCAATCTACATGGGAATGGCTCGATACTTGATATGCCGTAAATTCCGGCCGCATCACCACGTGGCAGGATTGACCACAAAATTGCGGCGTATCCATGTAGGAGACACCACGATAGCTTGCCATGCCGACGATGAGCAGATTGACGATGGTTGCCAGCAGCACCATATCGAACGCGCGGAGCAGGACCGGATCCGCCAGGTCGATCTTTGGATAGACGCTGGGCAGCATGCCCGCTTGCTTAAGGTGCTTGCGCCTTTGATAGATTCCTATCGGGATGAGGATCAGCCCGAAGATAAACAAAACGGGCAAAATCAGAAAAAAGATAATGCCCTGATACGGGTTAATGGCAACGTGGCCCAGAACCTGAAGGCACCAGAAACCGAGAAGCGTAAGAGCAGAGGCGCTTGTCAGTCCGGCACCGATCAAACTGATCGGGTTCTTACCCAGGTGGAAAAACGGTTGCAGCCACTTCTCTTTAAACCTGCCAGCCACGTTGCACTAACTCCGTTACTACGAATTAATGTTGCACTTCAAACAGTTATTTGACGAGGGATGTGTGAATATACGTCGCGACATCCTTGATCTGCGCATCGGTCAGCTTGCCATTGTAAGACGGCATCTTCCCTTTGCCATTCTTGATCACGGTGGTCATATCTGCGACAGTCGACTTGGTAAACGGTACGACCTTCATGGCCTTACCGGCAGGCGTATCGCCAGTGCCCGTGGCCCCGTGACACATCTGGCACTTGGCTTTGTATGTTGCCTCGCCCGTACCCTGGGCGAAACTCATCGTTCCAGTTGCCAGAACCATCAGACCAAGAATCCCAAATCGCTGAATCCGGTTTGTCATAAGAAAAGTTCTCCTTCTCCAAAATACGTGACCAGCATTACTTTATCAGCCCTGCTGTTAGAACGCATACTTCACGCCAAGGGTGTATACATTTCCACGGAAACTGCGCGGCGATGTCGGACCGATGGGTGATCCTTCTCCATAGCCGTAGTAATTCCAGTTCGCCTTCCAGGTCCACTGCGGAGCCAGGTCAAAGGCGATATTGGCATACGGCTGTTGATATTGCGACTGCAGCGATCCCGGAACCTGACGGGGATTCAGCATCGTATCGTGCCCATTGACTGCACTCATACGGTAGCCGAGGTTGGCATGCACACGCTTGACGGGCGCCAGCATAATGCTGACGGTGCCAAATTGTGTGGGAACCGAATAAATCGCCGGGGAATATACGGCTGTTGTTGTCGTGTAGATGCCGGCCGAAACCGCAGCCGCGCAACCCGTTCCGTTGACAACCGCACCCGCCGGAACCGTAGCGTCTACATAGCACACATCGGTCCGCGAGTAAACGTCGTCATAGGAGTAGCCGAAGTCCAGCGACCACTTTTCTCCAGGTGCGATCGAAGCGCCAAACGAGTAGTCGCGCGCGTGATCCAGATGGCGGGCATCGGATACGTTGTTGCGGCTTTCGTGCAGGTTGACAGCGCCGGAAACGTTGGCCCAGGTCCTCGGTTTATACATCGCGCGCACCCGGTAGTGCTGCTGCTGGCGCGGGCTGATGCGGGTAAAGGCGTTATCCGCATACATGGCGTCGGCGTTGAAGTTGACGCGCAGTTTGTCGGTTGGCTGGAAGGAGAGTCCAAAAAGCCCACCTTGCTCGTGGATCGGAATCGTATCCGCACCACTGACTGGCGTAGGTCTCGCAGTACAGGTACCGTCCGAATTCACCGTGTTCGAAACCTTCGAGCCTACCGCACAGTCTCCGCGCTGGGCCAAGAGCGGGGTGTAGGTTTCAACTGTGGTTAAGAGCGTGGAATCGTGGATCGTCCGGGTACGATAGCGATACCCCAGCGACAGTTTCAGCTTTGGCACTGGATCCCAATTTGCGAGAACCGTGTTGGTCTTGGCGTTCTGGCCAAGGAAGTTGTTGCTCATCGACAACAAATTGTCCGGACCGCTCCCCTTGGCGTGATACGGGCATGTGGCTGCCGTGTACGGCGGCGGGCAGGTCGAGGGATCAAAGGTCTGCGTCGGGGAGATCAAACTCGTTCCATACAGGCTCGATTCGCTGAAGCTGTTCCCTGCCGGATCGCGGAAAGCCCAGAAATCAAAGACATCTGAGATGGCAATCTTAGGTGTCACCTGAACCGTCACACCATAATCTCCGAGTACATTGATCCGTTTGAGCGAAGCCAGGTGGCCATTTTTGCCTGTTCCTACATCGACAATCTGGCGCTGTCCGGTACGGGCAAGATAACCCTGATAGAACTCGCTGTAGTTATTGACGTCACCATTTGCGCCGGTATAAAGGATCCGGCCGTTCATGCTGACAATCCCCTCCTTACTCGAGAAGCGAAACTGTTCGGTGGGGAACAGGGTACGGGTCGGCGAGTAACGAGTATGCGCGAATTCGCCAGAGCAGGTCGGCTTGATCGTATTGGTCGTGCCCGCGAGAACACAACTGGTGGCTGCAGGTGAAAAAATTTCGAGGCCGAGACTCACCGGAAGAGCCTGTGTCCCATTCAGAACCTGGTAATTCAGGCCTGTGAGTTTCAGCGTTGTATCGCCCCTGTAGTGCGTTACAAACTGGTCATAGCTCAGGGTGGTGTGCGGCGTCAGCTTGAAGTCGATACCGCCAGTGAAGGAGTCAGTGCTGTTTCTCCACCATTGATTGAGAAGTGCGTCGACAGCGCTGTGAATCGTACTATAGGTCGGTCCCTCAGCAGTATTCTTCGAATATCCGACGCGGAAACTCACTTTTGACAGTGGTAACACCGTCAGGTTCACATCCGTCATGCGGCGCACCGTATTGAAGAGGTGTGGCGTATCCAGGATGGGCACCTGAGGCACAGCCGTCGGCGGAATCAACGGGTTTGCCAGCAGATCGTAGTCAAAGTACTGCCGGTCGCGACGAAAACTGCTGTTGAACTCATAAATCCTGCTCTTGGACATGCGCAGCATGGTGACGTTGTTCGGGTCGCCTCCATAACCAAAACTGCTGGTCATCAGGTCGTCGAAGAACGGCGTCTTTTTGCTGTCTACCGAGTGCAGATTGAGTGAATGGCTGAGGATTCGCGGGCCGCTGTGCAGGTTGACCAGCGTGTCCCACATCGCTCCGCTGCCGGAGTGATCGTCGATATGTCCGCCAAGTTCGATGCTCTGGTGGGTGGCATAACCGCCAATAACCTTCTCCGTGGTGGGCGGCGCTTCTTGCGCACCGATTGGAAGAGTGGCGATGGCGAGTGCCAGCGTGGAGAGCCCAGCTAAGGCGCTCCCCTGAATCCGGTTCTTGCGGCCGGTTTGCAACTTCGAAAACAAAAGATTTCTCATTAGACTCGGCCCCCCTTATTTGAAGAAGAAGGAATTGGAATTGGATCCGTGAACCTGCGTGTGGCAAATCGTGCAAGCCTGATATTGAACCGCCTGATTGTGGAACGACGGGATGCCAGGAGCCGTAAAGGAGGAAGCCGTATGGCACTGCATGCACAGCGTGTTTACATTGCTGCGCGCCAGAAGTCGCGGATTTGGCGAGCCATGAGGCGTGTGGCACGAGGTGCAACCTTCGGTCTTTACCGGGGGATGCTCATAGACAAACGGACCTGCCGTTTCGGTGTGGCACTTGACGCAGACGGCATCGCCCTGGGCAGCCGTATGCAGACCCTTTGCCTGGAAGGTTCCATGAGGATCATGGCAATCGCTGCATTTCATCAGGCCTTCGTTCACCTTGTGGTGGAAGGGCTTGGAGAAATCCGGCTTGATATCTGTGTGGCACCCGTAGCACAGCGTTGGCTGGGATGCCTTGAGCAGGTGCTCCTTTTCGCCCTGTACGTGAATCCCGTGGCAATTGAGGCAGCTTACGTTTGCCTCTCCGTGGGCGGAGCGCTCAAAGTTGGCGTGCTTCCCCTGGTGGCATCCCAGGCACTTGTCGTCAATCTGCTTGGCGTTGGCCTTGGTAAAGCGGAAGATCTTGGTCACATCTCCGCCGCCGTCGACGTGGGCCTTGCCCGCTCCGTGACAACCCTCACACGTGGCGGTTTTATCGCCGTGCATTAGCGCAATCTTGCTGTGCGGATTGCCGCCGAGTCCTTTGGCGATATCTGCGTGACAGGTAGCACATGTATCTGACCCGACATAGTCTGCCGGATTTGCCGCTGGTTGGTGAGTGGCTGCCATGGTCTGAGGCTTTGGAGCATCCTTGGCATGAGCCAAAGGACCTCCCGCAAGGCAACTGCCCAGTGTGAATGCGAGGAAACCATATGCGCCTGCACGTAGCAGACGGGCTGTAGCGTTCAATGAGTCTTCCTTCGATCTGAAGAGGGTCATGAGCATGGATTTGCGCCCCCGGATAAAACTGGCCTTCGAGTTTCGATTTATTGCGCCTGATGTTAGCATGCGATTTACCCCAAACACCCGTGATGTCTGTCACATTCCAGCAAATTAAGCGACAAATTGATTCATCACTCGCGCCACAGCGGCTCCCCCGTTGGCCCGAAATAAGCTGTGAGGGCTGTCACAGACTTCAATTTCATGGATTGCGAAAATTACTGGTTACCGTCTTCCTGCCTCCGGCCGTAAGGGAGTAGGCGAAGGGATGAGCCGCTGTGACACCAGAAGCTTTTGACATGATGTTGAGCAAGCCTGCCAGACGATCGACTCGCCGCCTGGGCCGGGAAGAGGCAGCCCTGGCTGGCTGCGCTGCCTGCCCCAATCGCAAGCCGGGATGGTTCTGCAGCCTGGGGAATGACGTTCTCGCCGATCTTGACGTAGTCAGTAACCCGATCACCGCCGCAACCGCGCAGAATGTCTTCTCTCAGGGAGACGACTCGGACCACGTCTTCGTGCTCTGTGGGGGGTATGTCAAGTTAACGGCAAGTTCCAGCCGAGGCCGCAACCTCATCGTTCGCATCGCCGGACCGGGCGCAATTCTTGGGCTTCACGCCGCCATGTCTCAGCGCCCTTATGAAGTCTCTGCCGAAGCGCTTTCTGAAGCGCGCCTGCGCTCCATCAGCCGCGAAGATTTCATGGGGTTCCTCCGCCGCCACAAGGAGAGCCAGCTTCGTGCCGTACAGTGCGTCTGTCAGGAGTATCGCTTCGCTCTGCAGGATGCCTGCCGCATAGCTCTCACTGAATCCGTCGCTGCGCGCCTGGCACGGCTGCTCATCGAACTGGCACAGCAGATTGGGGAGTGGGATGATGGCGAGTATCATGTGCCGATCCTGCTCACGCACGAGGAGATGGCCAGCATGACCTGTACCACGCGCGAAACCATCACCCGCACCCTGGGCCAGCTTCGCAAGGAAGGAACTCTTTCAATTCACGACTCAATCCTCACCCTGCACGACCCGGAGAAGCTGCACAGCTACTTCTGAGAGCGGTCTTCACCGGACGCAGCTGACCGGGAATCATGGCGCGGCATCTGGGCACGGCGCAGCCAGGAAGCGCAGCCATGGTAGAAGCAGCTTAGGATAAGAGCGCTTCGCCCAGGACGCTGGCTCGCAGGCTCTCTCTATCCAGGCCGCTGTGCAGGGTAATGACGGGACAGCACGTCTGGGTAACAATCCTGTAAATCAGCCCCTGATGGAGGCCACCCACTGGCTTTCTTCGCAGATCTTCCTGCTGCACGGCAAGAACAATGGCCACCGCCCCAATGGAGGCAGCTACAGAAGCGATCGTCTCTCCAAGCTGCCCATGCTGCACCAGGCAATGCACCCGCTGGGTCAGCTGAACCTGCGTTCTTGCCATCTGCTCCAGCTTCTCCATCGCTCTCCGGACGCTTTCCGGACGGTCCGCCGCCGGCAGCGCAACGTGTAACAGATGCAGTTCTGCACCCAGGTAGTGCGCCATAGCGTCCGCAAACGGAAGCGCACCAATCGAATGCGTTGAGAATCCCGTGGCGAACAAAAGCCGTGGCGATTTTGTGCCCAGCGGGATGGATGGCATGGCATTCGATCCCACAGTCATGACCGGGCAAGGCGCAACCCGCAAGATCTTTTCGGCAACGGATCCGACGACGTCGCGATCGAATCGGCTTTCGCCATGGGTACCGATGACCAGCAGGGACGCGCCGTACTCCTCCACCAAATCGCATAGGGCATCGCGAATCATTCCTTCGCGCACTACCAGCTCATAAGGAATCCGTTCGCGCCGCAAGAGGGATGCAGCCATCTCCAGCCGCGCCTTCGCATTCTGCTCAATCTGGCGCGGGACAAATGGCGCGCCATTCAGGGAGTTGGAGTAAAACAGGGGATCTATCACATGGGCCAGAATGACCCTCGACTGCAGACTACGCGCCATCTCCACCGCTTTCAGCAGCGCGCGCTCTGCAAAAGGAGAGAAATCCGTCGCAACCACTATGGTTTCGAAACCGAGGGGGACACCACGCCCACTGGACCGCATACCTGCCCCCAAACCTGAATTATCTTTCTGTGAACTGTAGGTTGATGATGCAGCCTCCGCGCTACGCGTTGCCCCTCAAAAAAATAAAAGGTCGCTTCCACGAAGGGTTGTTGCCCTGGCAGTCTATCGCCCTGCTGCCAGATTTCAGATTCGGTGCGGCACCTTTTCGAGAGGGACCGCACGCCTGCAAACGCAGGTTCTAACTCGCCTTGGTCGCACCTGCGTGTTCGGGTTCGAACTTTCTTGCCTCCCTGGCCATAGCAGCGGGAGACAACGTCAACACCGGGCAAGGAGCGTGCGCCAGAACCTTATACACGACTCCATGCCTGGTCAGGGTGGCAACCACCGAGGCTTCCTGCGCACCAAGGACCATAAGATCCACATGCTGCGACTTCGCCTGGAAGAGAATTTCCTCAGGGGGCTCGCCCAACACAACCATGGGTTCAATCACGAGTTGCGAACGCAGCTCTATGGGGATCAAAGACTTAACATCTTCCTCAATCTGCTGAATCGTCCTGCGCGCGAGCAGTTCCGCGCTCTCCGATGGCTTCATCACATGGAGCAGCAGCAGCCGCGCACCGGCGTGCAAAGCAACTTCCGCAGCCAGCGCCACCGGTCCAAAGCAGGACTCGCCGAGCGACGTCGCGCAGAGAACGTTTTTGATCCGGTAACCGTCAAACGCCTTATTGACTACTTCCGGCCCCACCACGTAGACGGGGACGTCCGAGGAGCGAAGCACCTCTTCGGCTACCGAGCCGAGAAGAATCTTCCCAATGGGGCCCGGGCAGCGGGTTCCCACGACGATGCGATCGGCGTTCTTCTCGTGCGCGCAGTCCACGATCATACGAGGCGCAAGTCCTTGGCGGACAATGATTTCGCATTCAATTCCCGCCGCTTGAGCCTTTTCTGCAAAGGGCTCAAGGTGCCTGGTTTCTGTCTTCGCCGCCGCGGCATAGTCGTAATAGCGCAGCCCGCTGGTTTCAGAGGCGGAGACGACCAGGGTGTCGTATGCATGGAAGAGGATGAGCTTGGCTTTCGTTTCTTTCGCCTGCGCGAGGGCGAAGGCAAATACCAGGTCATTCACCGGTATTTCTGTTGCAAGCAGGATTGTCTGGGGGACACTCCAGCGCTGATTCGTCAGAGGGGTCATAAGAAACCTCCTACGGGCGCAACGATGGCACTCGTAGGAGATTCTAGCAGTGCGGCAGGGCACAAGTCATTGTGATAAGAGCTGCTCTAAATCGATAAAATAATGCTTCTATCAAAATGAAAAACAGCGCCACTTCGAATGGCCTTTAATGGCCGTATCCCGTGGAACTTACATCCACTTTCCCGCGGAACATCCGGTAGATGAACACGAAATACCCGATGGCCAGCGCCATCCCGAATGCCCACCAGACCAATCCGACATGTAGTGTGTGAGGACCAGACAGCGCCTTGTCGATGGTGATGTTGAGATTCGAATCCGTGCTCGACGGCATCAGTGTTGGATAGAGACCGCTGACCGCTCCCACCATCATGAAGACGAGATATCCAGCCGAGCAGAGGAATGCGGTGAAGTCGCGCCCGACGCGGCTGAAGGAAAGAATGCCTGCCAGGCACGCCACCACCAGCACCGGAATCGCGAAGGCAATCGGATATGCGTAGTAGTTGTGCAGGCTGCCGGGGCGCACCGCGACGGTAGCAATCAGGCTGATGATCGTCAGCAGCACCAGCGCTGCCCACAGCGGGCGGACGATGGCGCGAGCCCGTTGCTGCAGAGCCCCCTCCGTCTTCACCGCCAGATACAGCGCTCCATGCAGCGTCAGTGCCACCAGCGCAACCAGGCCGCCGATCACGGTGTACCAGTCCAGAATGCCGGGATTGGGGCCTACCTTCCAATTCGTCCATAGCGGCAGGAAGAAGTAGGAGTCCGAGCCCAGCGGCACGCCGCGAATCACATTCGCCAGAGCCGCTCCGTAGAAGATGATCAGCAGCGCGCTCGAGAAGCTGAACAGCCCATCAAAAAAGCTGCGCCAAACGTTGAGAGTTAAGTGACCGCGCAACTCCACGCTCACCCCGCGCAGGATGAGCAGCCAGAGCACGATCATCAACGGCAGATAGAAGCCGCTGAAGGCCGACGCATACAGCAGCGGAAAGGCGAAGTACAGAGTGCCGCCAGCCGCCAGCAGCCAAACCTCGTTACCATCCCACACCGGGCCAATTGCGCGGATCGTCATTTGACGCTCCGCGTCATTGCGCGTCAACAACAGGTGGAGCACTCCTACGCCAAGGTCGAATCCGTCGAGCACCACATAGCCGACGAGCATGATTGCAACCAGCCAGAACCAGATAAATCCCATCTCCGCACCTTCCGCTTAGTTGACCGTTACCGTCGAGGGGGCCGCTTCCTTGTGCGGACCATGCTGGATCTCTCGATACACCAGAACCAGGAACAAGATCGAAAGCACAACGTAGAGCCCCATAAAGCCCAGCAGCGTGAACAGGCTGTTGCTCGCCGACACATACTTGGAGTAGCCCTGTTCGGTGCGCATCAGCCCGTAAACCACCCATGGCTGACGCCCAATCTCCGCCGTCATCCATCCCGCCGTATTGGCGATGTATGGCAGCGGGAAGCTCAGCATCAGCGGCCACTGGATCCATCTCGTCGTGTATAACTTGCCGCGCCACAGCAGAAACGCGGCCAGCAGCATCACGGCTACGAAATACGTCCCCAATCCGGCCATGATGTGGTACGCGTAGAAGAGAAGCGGCAGAGTTGTCGGCCACTGGTCTTGCGGAAAGTGGTCCAGTCCCTGCACCTCTGCCTTGGTCGTGCCATAGATCAGAAAGCTCAGCAGGTTATTCACCACGATGGGATTGTCCACTTTGCCGCTGGCATAGTCCGGCTGCCCCACCAACACCACATCGGCGCCCTTTGCGGAGTGGAAGAGCCCTTCCATTGCCGCCATGCTCACCGGCTGATGGTGGGCTACATATTTACCGTGCAGGTCGCCAGTGGGGAAGATCATGGCCGTGCATGCAATCGCTCCGGCGATGACTCCCGTCTTGAGGAAGATGCGGCCGTACTCCTGGAATTGCTTCTCCAGCATGTAGAACGCGCCCACTGCTGTCATCACAAAGGCCGCGGTCACCACGGCTCCGCACATATTGTGGGCATACTGCAGGAGTGCCCACGGATTCAGCAGCAGCTTCCAGAAGCTGGTCACTTCATACTGCCCGTTGGCCATCATCCGGTACGCCACCGGATGCTGCATCCATGCGTCCGTCACGATGATGAAAAATCCCGAAAGCCATGAGCCGAAGAACACCATGAACGCGGAGAACCAGTGCATCGTCTTCGACACACGCTTTTCTCCATAGAGCAGCAGGCCCAGGAACGCCGATTCGAGGAAGAAGGAGAAGACTCCTTCCATCGCCAGCGGTTGCCCGATAACTCCGCCTGTCAGACGGGCAAAGTGTGACCAGTTGGTTCCGAATTCGAACTCCATCGGAATACCCGTCACGACGCCCATCACAAAATTAATTCCGAAAATCTTGCCCCAGAATCGTGCTGCTTCGTTATAGCGCTCATCGTTGCGCCGGAGGCCGATGGTCTTGAGCACAAGGATGAGCAGGGCCAGGCCCATCGTGAGTTGAGGAAAGAGGTAGTGATATGTGATAGTGAACGCAAAATGAAGACGGTGCAGCGTTAACGCATCCATTGAAGCCCCTGTTCATGAATGACAGCTTTCAGCGCTCAATATATACCTTCGCAGGAGATTGCGCAGTGCCAACTCCTTCCAGCTAAAGGACAAACGCAGCCGGCATCTCGACCGATCCGGGCCGGAATGCATCTCACTACAGACTCGCCTGGAGAGCATGAGCGTGCCCGCCAACTCTGCGTACTGGAAGGAGAGAATCGGCACCATGATGCATCGCTTCAAAGTATGGGCGCCTCGGGCAAGACGAGTTGAAGTTCAACTTGCAGGGCGGCAGTTTCCACTCGCGAAAGAGGCTGCGGAGCAGACCGGCTGGTGGTCGGCCACGATCGACACTATCGATACGATCAATACGATCAATACGCAGGCTGGAGACGTCGATTACGCCTATCTCCTCGACGAAGACCCTACGCCACTTCCCGATCCGCGCTCGGCCTGGCAGCCATACGGTGTGCATGGGCCTTCCCGTCTTCTCGATCACAGCCGCTTCCAGTGGAGTGATGCCAACTGGCAGGCCCCGCCGCTCTCCTCCGCGGTGCTCTACGAGCTGCACATCGGCACCTTTACGCCCGAAGGGACGTTTGATGCGGCGATCGGGAGGCTCGATGATCTGGTTGATCTCGGTGTCACCCACATAGAGATTCTTCCTGTTGCCTCTTTTCCCGGGAGGCGCGGCTGGGGGTATGACGGTGTCGATCTCTTCGCTCCCCAGGAATCCTATGGAGGCCCCGAAGGGTTGAAGCGACTGGTGGATGCCTGCCACAACCGGAATCTCGCGGTCCTGCTCGACGTTGTCTATAACCACTTCGGTCCGGTGGGAAACTATCTGCAGAGATTCGGTCCCTATCTGACGCCGAGCCACATAACCCCGTGGGGAGATGCGGTCAATCTTGAGCAGGCAGGGTCAACCGAGGTGCGCCGCTTCTTCTGCGATAACGCACTCATGTGGCTGCGCGAGTATCACTTCGACGGCCTGCGGCTGGATGCCGTGCATGCCTTTATCGATCGCTCGGCAGTGTCTTTCCTGGAGCAGCTGGCGACGGAGGTTCAGCAGTTGCAGGCTTCCCTGGGCAGGAGCCTCGTACTCATCGCTGAAAGCGACCTCAACGATCCTCGTCTGGTATCCGCGCAGGAGGCAGGCGGTTACGGTCTGGATGCGCAATGGAGCGACGATTTTCATCACGCCCTGGTAACAGTCCTCACCGGCGAAACTGCGGGCTACTACCAGGATTTTGGCTCTCTCGCGGACCTCGCCACCGCGCTCCGGGAGGTGTTTGTGTATTCCGGCCGCTACTCCTCCTATCGCCAGCAGAGGCATGGCCGCCCGGTCGGCCCGCTCCCCAGAGGTCGCTTCCTGGGATATGCCCAGAACCACGACCAGGTGGGTAATCGACCAAGGGGCGAACGCCTCGGGCACCTGACCACTCCAGGACGAGCAAGGATCGCAGCCGCGCTGGTCCTTACGTCCCCCTTTGTGCCCCTGCTCTTTCAAGGCGAGGAGTTCGATGCCTCCGCCCCCTTCCTCTATTTCACCGATCACGAGGACAAGGAACTGGGCAGGAAGATTGACGAAGGACGCAGCAAGGAACTCAGTGCCTTCGGCTGGGAGATCGCAGGGATTCTGCCGCCGCAGTCGGAAGAGGCCTTCGAACGTTCGCGGCTGGATTGGTCCGAGCGGGATCGTGAGCCTCATGCTTCCATGCTGGCATGGTATAAAGCGCTCATCCACCTGCGTCGCAACACCCCAGAGCTTACCGACGGACGCGCCAACCAGATCAAGGTCTCCTTTAACGAGGATGCGCGCTGGCTGCGGATCGAACGCGGCCCGATCACAATCGCGTGCAATCTCGGCAGCAGAATCCTCATGCGGGAAGCTGCCCCGGGTGCAAGACTCCTGCTGGCGTCGGACCCGGGTGTACGACTTGCCGAGGACCGCATATCCCTGCCACCGGATACGGTTGCCATCCTCGCGCGGGAGTGAAAGGCGTAATGCAGATCCTTCGCTTCGCTCAGGATGACAATGCGCACAACGGATCCTTCGCTACGCTCACGATGACAATGCCTAAGCCGCTCAGGATGACGATGCCTAAGGTTGAAGGAGCGCGGATATTGTCATCCTGAGCGAAGCGAAGGATCTTCCCGACTTCTGCCAGAAGCCTGGCGCTGAAATTTCACTTGCCAAGCTTCATGGTTGAAGATTTAGGATGCCTACGTCCTGGCACCCCTGCGCAGGTAGAAAGCGGGTGAGGTTCCGCCAGAACGGAACACTTCAAAAGCGATGGCCTGTCCGTAAGTGCAACTCAGACGTCCTAGAACGATCTGCCAACATACAACTCCAACGTAACTGACCAGAAAATAACCATGAACCAGGGGAGACAGATGTATGAATGAACTCGTACAAATCGTTCAGCAGAAGAGCGGTCTTTCCGAAGAGCAGAGCACGGAAATCGTTCGCGCAATTGTCGGTTACGTGAAGGGCAAGCTGCCCGAGGCTCTAGCTTCCCATGTTGACTCGCTCGTGGGCGATCTTGGCACTTCCGGAACGGAGGCAGCAGCGGCTCCGGAATCCGGCGCTGCAAGCCTGCTCTCCTCCGTCGTGGGCGGTCTCTTCGGCGGCAAGAAGGAAGCATAAGCATTATTTCGTCGCAATCAACCGAAGCATCGAGGAGGCATATATGAAGCAGTGGAACACCCTGAAGCGCATCCTGGCGATCACCCTTACCGCGGGCATCTGCAGCATTCCCGCGATCTCACAGACAACGGGTACGGCACCCGCCAAGACCGCCAAGACGACCCCCGCGAAAGCGGCAGCGCCCGCCACGGCTGATCTGGTGGACATCAACTCCGCCACCAAGGAGCAGCTCTCCGCACTCCCCGGCATCGGCGATGTCTATTCGCAGAAGATCATCGACGGACGTCCTTACGCCAAGAAGACTGATCTCCTGCAGAAGAAGATTCTTCCGGCGGCGACGTATCACAAGATCGCCAAGTCGATCATTGCCAAGCAGAAGTAACCAGAACGCTGAAGATAAAGAGGCCGGCTCAACCTTCACGGAGCCGGCCTTTGCCATGCATCAATGTGTCGCAGAACGCAATCATTAGTGATTTGGGTCACAGCCACGGGTGCTTTGAGGCTGGTTTCCTAGACACATGATTCCCTCCCACGCAGCGATCAACTACGATGAAACGCCCTTCCTGGTGATCTGGGAAGTGACCCAGGCCTGCGACCTTTCCTGCAAACACTGCCGCGCCGCTGCTCAGCCATTGCGCAGCCCGGAGGAGTTGAGCACAGAAGAGGGCAAGCATCTGATCGACCAGATTGCCGACATGCATGTTCCCATTTTTGTGTTCACCGGGGGCGATCCCATCAAACGGCCGGACATCTTTGAGCTCATCCGCTACGCCACCGCGAAGGGTGTGCATGCCGCCTTGACGCCGAGCGCCACGCCGCTGCTGACACGCGAGGTAATTGGCAAGCTCAAGGAGGCTGGACTGGCCCGGCTCGCCGTCAGCCTGGACGGCTCTACTGCGGAGATCCACGACAACATCCGCCAGCTTTCCGGCGCCTACAGCAAGACGCTGCAGGCGATCCAGTGGGCCAATGAGGTGAGTCTTCCGGTACAGGTCCACACCACTGCCAGCCGCCAGAACATCACCGATCTGGGCAAACTCGCGACCCTGCTGCACGAGCTCGAAATCGTCATGTGGAGCGTCTTTTTCCTGGTCCCCGTGGGCCGTGGACAGAAGTCGGATCTGCTGACCGGCGAGGAGTTCGAACAGGTCTTCGAGAAGCTCTATCAGCTATCGAAAGAAGTTCCCTTCCAAATCAAGACCACTGAGGGCATGCACTATCGCCGTTACATTCTGCAGCAGCACGTTGCAGAGCTGGAGCGCGAAAGGGCCACCAACGGCCGTGAGACTCCATCCCAGTTCCGGACGCAGCAATGGGCCACACGCCGGGTCAACGATGGACGCGGATTCGTCTTCGTCTCGCATACCGGCAACGTCTATCCCAGCGGATTTCTCCCGATTCTCGGCGGCAGCGTTCGTCAGCAGGGTCTCCAGGAAATCTACCGCGACTCCCCCGTCTTCCGCACTCTGCGCGACCTCACGCAGCTCCATGGCAAGTGTGGCGCCTGCGAATTCAAGGAGATCTGCGGCGGCTCCCGCGCTCGCGCTTTCGCGCTAACCGGAGACCTGCTCGCCGAGGAGTCCTGCTGCATCTATCAGCCCCGAAACTACCATGCACCGGAACCCGTTCTGGTAGGCGAACCCGGCTAGATTCCGCATAGCGCGGCTCTGCCGCTTGAGAGGACACAGAGGACCCCATCTTTCGGTTGCGAGATGGGGTTCTGCTCCTCAAGCCCCATCTCCGTGCTTTTCCCGATCTCTGCGCTTTCAAGGCACAAAAGTGCAGTGGAAGTAGAGTTGCTCCACCAAGTAGGATAGGAAATATGAAAGTTGCCATTGTTGGTGGAGGAATCTCAGGGCTGAGTGCCGCCTTTGAGATTGAGAAGTCTCGCGCGGCAAAGCCCAATGTCGAGTATGTGCTGCTGGAGAAGTCTCCCCGCCTTGGCGGCTCGGTGTTTTCCGAGTGGGTCGATGGATGCCTGGTAGAAGGCGGCCCGGACTCTTTTATGACGGAGAAGGTGTCGGCGACCAAGCTGTGCGCCGATCTCGGCATCGCCGATCACCTCGTCGGTTCCAACGATAGCGCTCGCAAGACCTATATTCTTCTGAAGAATCGGCTCATCGCTCTGCCCGATGGCCTTATGTTCCTAGTGCCGACCAAGCTGATTCCCACCGCGCTCACTCCGCTCTTTACCTGGAAGACGAAGATTCGCATGGGACTTGAGCTGCTGGCTCCGCCGCGGCCGATGCATGGCGATGAATCAGTGGCCGCCCTGGTTGAGCGCCACTTTGGAGCCGAGGCTGTAGACCGCCTCGCCGACCCGCTTTTGTCGGGTATCTACGGCGGAGATGCCTCGATCCTGAGTGCGCGCACAGTGCTGCCCAAGCTGGTCGAGATGGAGGAGAAATACGGCAGCCTTACCCGTGGAATGCTGGCCGCCTATGGCAAGCAGACTCCGAAGCCGAACGCCAGCAGCAAGCCCCGAGGCTCGATCTTCAGCTCCCTGCGAGGCGGCATGCAGGAGCTGGTCAGCGGTATCGAGTCACGGCTGAACCCCTCCAGCATACGGAAATCGACCACCGTCAGCCGCATCGAGCGCACAGCCGACGGCTGGCAACTGATCATCGACGGAGAACCGCAGCAATTTGACGCATTGGTAGTCGCGACACAGGCCTGGGCTGCCGGTTCCCTGCTCGCCGGAGTCGACGCCCAGCTCGGCAAAGACCTGGGAGATATTCCCTACTCCTCTTCGATCACCGTCACCCTGGGATACGCGGAGACAGACCTGGCCAGCTCGCCGGACGGCTTCGGATTCCTCATCCCCGCCAGCGAAAATCGCAGCATGCTAGCCTGCACCTTTGTGCATCGCAAGTTCCCCAACCGCACTCCAGACGGGATTGGGCTGCTGCGCTGCTTCCTGGGCGGAGCCCGCAACAGCGCGCTCCTCGACGAAAGCGACGAGCAGCTGGAGAGCCGTGTCCGCACCGAGCTAAAAGAGATCCTTGGCCTCACCGCCAACCCGCGCTTCGTGCGGATCCATCGCTGGCGCAAGGCGATGGCGCAATACTCCGTCGGCCACCAGGAGCGCATGGATCGCATCTCGCAGGCTGTGGCGCGCCAGCCCCGCCTGGCGCTGGCAGGCAACGCCTATCTGGGGATCGGGGTTCCCGATTGCATCCGCACCGGACAGGCCGCGGCGGCATCGATTCTGGAAACTGCGTAGCGCGGAACATGCATAGGGCGAGTCAACAACAGCGGCATTGAGCGACCAATCTGGCTCGCCCGCTGACGTGCGACTCGCTTTCAACCCGGCCGCTCCTGCTTCTTAGGACGTCAAATGTCCGATGCCGATGCCGATCACGTAGGTGACAATTCCCTCCAGCGCGCCGACTATCGTCATCTCCAATCCGCTCGACCACCAGGAACGCACTGTAATCAGGGACTTGGCCGCTCCCACGGCAAAGTGCGCCAGCAGGGAGATGGTCGCCGCCCAGATCACCGCCGGATAGCCGCTCAGAAAGAAGAAAGGGATGATAGGGATGAATGCACCAAGAGCCGTCGACCAGGATCCGGTAAGCGCTGAAGTCCACGGGTTGCTCAGGGCCTCTTCCGTGGAGTGCAACTCCTCTGCCGAGAGAGCCCGCAAGAACTGGTCTGGCTGCTTTGCGATATGCTCCACCACCTGGTGCGCATCGGCCTCGGGAAGCCCTTTTACCTGGTAGTAGAGCGCCAGAAGCTCCTGCGCCTCAGCTCCGTTCAGTTCGATGGCTTGCCGTTCGCGTGCGATCTCGGCCTCGTAGATCTCCCGTTCGCTCTTGGATGCGAGATACGCGCCGGAGCCCATGGAAAGAGAGCTGGCCACCATCCCTGCGATTCCCGCCAGCAGCACAAATTTACTGTTTCCCAACGTAGCGCCGGAGACACCGGAGACGATGCCGAAGATAGCCCCAAGCCCGTCGTTCACGCCATAGATCGCATCCCCAATCCAGCCGCCAGCCCTGGTGCGACCTTCGCTCCGGCGGGCCTGCAGCTCCTGCAGCAACACCTTGGGGTCAGTCTTCTCTCCCCCCGCGCGCCGATGCGGAAACCGCTCGCGGATCAGGCTGCTGAGTTCCCGGTAGTGCTCTTTTTCGTCCTCAATCACCTGCTTGAGGATCGCGGCACTGGGCTCGTCGTTGAGCTCGCGGATCTGCGCTCCGTACTTCGCAATGTCGCGGCTCTCTTCAATCTCCATGCGGCGCAGGGCCAGATCGTAGCCCCCAACGCGGAACTGCGGCGACTCCGCTTCGCCGGTTGGCTTGCCCGTATATACCGGGGTTGGACCGCCCAGTTCCGCGATGCGGCCTGCCCATAGCGACGCATGATGCGCCTCGGCCTGGGAAAGATGCTGCAGCATCTGCTGGCGTACTGGATCGATCTCGTGCTCCGCCAATGTGCGGTAGGTGTGATATCCGAGCATCTCCGCCTGCCAGTTTTGCTCCAGCGCGTGGAGAAGTTTGCGATTCCTGGAACTTGGCTTCGGTGGCGTTAGTGTCGAGTTCAATGGGTTGCCCCTCCTGAAGACTCCTCATCGCGATGCTTCCCGTGCGATGATTCTCCTGACCACTCTGAGAAAACCTGGGTCGGTTGCAACTCCAAGAATACCAATGTGCTGGACCCATAAAATCGTTTTCTTCCACGTCTTCCTTCGACAAACGGAGGGATGGCGTGATCCAGGTGAGGCGAAATCACTGCCATTGCGTGCGTATAGTGGTATGTGTTTCAGAGTCGGGACAGAAATTGAGCTTCACCTGCGGAGCGATCCGAGACGCGGATTCCTTCCGTCTCAGGGAGTGCTACGCTTTTCATGGGATACCCCGGCACATCTAGTGCAGTTTGACGGAGCTTTTAGAGTCTTATGGCAATATCGACGGGCAATACCGCTACTTACACTTCCACCGAGCCCACGACCAATCGAAGCGCAATGGCGATGGTCACCACGCTGTTCTTTATGTGGGGCTTCGTCACCGCCCTGAACGATGTCCTCATCCCCCACCTGCAGGACATCTTCAATCTCAGCTATGCGGGTGCGATGCTGGTGCAGGTTTTCTTCTTCTTCGGATACTTCGTATTCGCCATGCCCGCAGGCAAGCTGGTGGAGCGGATCGGGTACAAGAAAACCATGGTGACCGGCCTGATAGTGATGGCGGTTGGCGCACTCATCTTCATCCCCGCTGCCAGCGTTCCTTCCTATCCGATTTTCCTGGTGGCCCTCATGATCCTGGCCGCAGGAATGACGGCGCTCCAGGTCTCGGCCAATCCCTATGTTTCCGTCCTTGGTCCGGCGCGGACCGCGTCGAGCCGCCTCAACCTGACGCAGGCATTCAACTCCCTGGGCACCACGATTGCTCCTTATATCGGAGGCCTGCTGATTCTCCGCACGGTCGTGGGCAATCATTTCAAAGCTCTGCCCACAGCCAAGGTCCACCAACTCCAGGAGCCCGCGCTCTCCACCTACCTGGCGCAGTTGCACCAATACCAGCTTGATATGGCCTCGAAGGTCAAGCTTCCCTATATAGGGATTGCCGGGACGCTGGTCCTGCTGGCGCTGGTGGTCGCCATGTATAACCTGCCTCGGATCGACACGACCAAGGACTTCCGGCCGCAGGATCTTGTAAAGAAGGACAGCCTCTTCAACTATCCCCACCTGATCCTCGGCGCAATCGGCATCTTCGTCTACGTGGGAGCAGAGGTTTCTATTGGCAGCTTCCTGGTGAAATATTTCACCAACCCGATCATCGGAATCAGTACCGCTGAAACGGCTGCGAAGATCGTCTCTCTGTACTGGCTGGGTGCGATGATCGGCAGATTTGTCGGCTCTGCAATCCTCCAGAGGCTTCAGGCCGGGCGAGTTCTGGGAACCGCGGCTATCATAGCCGGCATGCTGGTTTGCATTTCGATGTTGAGTTCAGGCTCTATAGCCATGATCAGCATCATCCTGGTAGGCCTGTTCAACTCCATCATGTTTCCCAGCATCTTCACCCTGGCAATCGCGGATCTGGGACCGCTCACAGGAGAAGGATCGGGCCTGCTGGTTGCGGCAATCGTCGGCGGTGCGATCATCCCCTGGATTCAGGGTGTTGTTGCTGACAGAATCGGCATTCACCACGCTTTCGTTCTGCCGGTCCTCTGCTACGCCTACATCATGTATTACGGATTCCGCGGCTCACGCCCGGTTCGTCGCGTCCGGGCCTGACAGCACTGCCCACACACCTGAAATAGCCGGGCCCAGCCCGGCTATTTCTATTTCCAGGTAATCGGAAGACTGCACGATCCTCTCCGTCTATTTCATGCAGTGCCTTTTCTGCTCTATCTCATGGGCGCTTTTTCTGCTGGATTGCTTCCGCAGCCAACCCACGAGGGTAATTCCTGAATCATCCTTGCATGCAACCAGCGGGCCTGGTGAAGATCGGCATCTCGGGTTGGACCTATGCACCGTGGCGAGGCGTCTTTTATCCGGAGGACCTGCCACACAAGCGGGAGCTGACCTATGCTTCCGGCGTCTTGAATTCAATCGAAATCAATGGCACGTTCTATTCGATGCAACGCCCGGGCAGCTTTGCCCGATGGGCAGAGGAGACGCCGGATGACTTCGTCTTCTCCATCAAGGGACCGCGTTACCTGACGCACATTCGCAGGCTGAAGGATGCGGAGCAGCCGCTGGCCAACTTCCTGTCCTCGGGCCTGCTGGCTCTGGGGAGAAAGCTCGGCCCCATCCTTTGGCAGTTGCCACCAAACTTCCGGTATCAGCCGGAGCTCCTGGAACAATTCTTTGAGCTTCTGCCTCATGACACGGTAGAGGCCGCCTCGCTCGCGCTCAAGCACGATGACTGGATGGAGGGGCGGAGCTTGTGCGAGCCGGCTTTGCAACAGCCGGTCCGGCACGCAATCGAGGTAAGGAACAAGAGCTTCGCAGTACCGGAGTTCATCGCGCTTGCGAGGAAGTACCGTGTGGCGATTGTTTGCGCCGATACGGTGGAGTGGCCGCGCATGATGGATGTAACCGCGGACTTTATGTATTGCAGACTGCATGGCTCGGAGGAGCTCTATGCAAGCGGCTATACGGATGAAGCTCTGGACCAGTGGGCGGATCGCGTTGTTGCCTGGGCGCACGGCACCGAGCCGGACGATGCGGAACGGGTGAGCCAGGAGAACCCCGTGGAAAGCAAGAGCCGCGACGTCTTCGTCTACTTTGACAACGACCTGAAGGTACGCGCGCCGTTCGATGCGCAAGGACTTCAAAGGCGTGTGGACAAACTTCTGACGCAGGCTGGTGTCGTCTCCCGCGAATGACACTCTTCCGGTCATGCGATCTTGACCTTCGCGTGTTAGCCTTTGCTTCGAAACTACATGGTCCAATCTATCTAGCTCAGGAGTTGCATGAATAGCCAGACCGCCCTGCACTTCGATCTTCAAGCCGCCGCACGAGAGACGATGCACGAGCACGGCTTCCAGCCTGACTTCTCACCGCAAGCGCTCGAGCAGGTGCAGGCCATCCAGAACGGTGCAGGACCACAGGCGACAGGCGGCAACGTTCGCGACCTGAGGAGCCTGCTGTGGTCCTCGATCGACAACGACACATCGCGGGATCTGGACCAGATTGAATACGCGGAAAGGCTGCCCAACGGCGATATCCGCGTCCAGATCGCCATCGCCGATGTGGATGCTTTGGTGGCGAAGGGATCTCCGCTCGACCAGCACGCTTCGCGGGAGACAACCAGCGTCTATGCGGGCGTGGTGATCTTCCCGATGCTGCCAGAGGTGCTCTCGACTAACCTTACTTCCCTTCTTGAGGCGGAAGACAGATTGGCTTTCGTCACCGAGTTCACGGTAAATGCAGGCGGGCATGTGGGCGGAAGCGCCTTGTATCCGGCGATTGTCCACAATCGCGCCCAGCTTGCCTATAACGCTGTGGGCGCGTGGCTGGAAGGCTCTGCGGAGGCCCCCGCGAAGGTGGCTGCCTCGTCTGAATTGCAGGCGCAGTTGAAGCTGCAGAGTGAAGCGGCGCAAAGGCTGCGGGAGGAACGCTATCGCCATGGCGCCCTGAACATTGAAACCATTGAGACGCACCCGGTTTTCTTGAAGGATAAGATCGTCGGCATCGAGCGCCAGCAAAAGAACCTGGCCACGGAGTTAATCGAAGACTTTATGATTGCGGCAAACGAGGTAGTGGCTCGCTCCATCGCCGCAGCACAGTGGGGCTCAATCCGACGGATTGTGAAGACTCCCAAGCGCTGGGAGCGCATCGTCGAGTTGGCCGCGCAACTGGGAGAGCATCTGCCAGCCATTGCCGATTCGCAGGCGCTGAACCAATTCCTCATCAAGCGGCGAGCCGCGGACCCCGATCATTTCCCGGATCTTTCACTTGCTGTCATCAAGTTGCTGGGACCGGGGGAGTATGTTGTGGAATTACCGGGACAGCAATCCGATGGGCACTTTGGGCTTGCCGTACAGGATTACACCCACTCCACCGCACCGAATCGCCGTTTTGCAGACCTGACAACGCAACACTTGCTGAAGGCGCTGGTTGCGGGGAGCACCAGTCCCTATTCCAGCGACGAACTCACGCAGATCGCCGCTAACTGCACGTTGCGCGAGGACCAATCCCGCAGAGTGGAACGCGAGATGCAGAAACGCATTGCTGCAGTGGCGATGCATGGGCGCATCGGCGAGTTCTTCGATGCAATCGTGACGGGCGTGAACGAAAACGGAACCTTCGTGCGCGCCTTGAATCCTCATATGGAAGGCATGCTGGTGGAGGGCCACGCGGGAGTCGATGTAGGAGACAGAATCAAAGTGAAGCTGGTGAATACCGATCCTCGGCGAGGTTTCATCGACTTCGTCCGCGTCTCCGCATCCTGAGAAGACGCGCGTTGGCGAACTGAGAGCTATTGCAGCTTGGAGCTGCCCTGTGGGCGGATGGGAAGTCCTATGAGATAGACCACGGGTAAGGCTCGTCTTCTTTCGCCGGCATATCCCGAGGTCCAGGTAAACCCTTCGAGGCCCGCGGTTAGACGCATCAGCTCATCGGGTGTTCGCGTACGCAGGCAGGAAATAAGCCCATCCCAGAGGATTGTGAGCGGAATGGCAGGCAGCAGATAGGTGAGCAGGATTCGCGAGAAGCGAAAGGGCCGGATGAAGGGCGTAACCATCAACGACTGCAACGCAACCAAAAAGATGATGGCAAGCGCCTTGAATGTGCGGGAGGTGACCTCCGCCGTGGCAATGCCCTCGCCTCGACGAACAGCATCCGCCAGAATTTGGGAGGCCATACGGTCAGAAAAATGGTGAAACGAAGCAAAGATCGTGCGGAAGCCACACAAATCGGCAGGAACCTGGGTTGCATCGATAGATCGCGTGAGCGCAAGGACCATCTTGTCCCTGGGCGAAAGTCGCGACTGTAAAACAGTGCTGGGGAACTTGTCCGTCAAGGTGACGAAAAGCGGCCAATCCGGGTTGGAACAAGCATCCCTCCATGCTGGGCTGAGCCAAGGCCCGCCGCCGCCCGAGCAAAGATCGACCACCTGACGCGAACCGCTGTCGCGGATAGCCTGCAGCATCAAGGGCCGCATCTCGGCATAGGGATCCATAGTGCGGGTGATGTACTCGAGGTAATCCGTCGCGCCATCGCGAACGGCCTGCGGGCACCATGGTTGATCGAGGATTTCGAAGAGTTGAAATCTCCTCACAGGTGCGCGGCTCCATTCGGGGCAATCGGAACGTTTGCTAATTCTAGACTTGAATGCCATCAAGGGAAAGAGCGAGGGCGCTCCCTTGATGGCATTTGCTGTCGATTCTGGCTTGTAAAGCTTAGCTTACCGGGATGTAATCCTCCTTGGCGTGGCCGCAGACGATGCAGGTAAGGAAGTTCAGCTTCTCAACGGTATAACCGCAGTGGCTGCAGACAAAGTACTGCTTACTGGCGCCGCGCAGCGAATCGAGATTCTTCAGCGCTTCCGTAAAGAGCCGCGCATGCTCGGTTTCAGTCTTGAGAGCATAGACAAAGGTCTTGATGGCGGCCCCGTTCTTTTCCCCTTTCGCCTCGTCCACAAACGCCGGGTACATGGTGTCGCGCTCGTAGACTTCTCCATTGATGGCGGTTTGCAGATTTTCGCGGGTTGACTTCACATCGGGTGCTTGCACAACGGCTTTCGGCTCGGCACCCATCTGACGGATGACGCGGGCATGATTGGCAGCATGAATCTCCTCCGCCCGCGAGGTTGCGCGGAAGAGGCTGGCAACCTGGCCAAAGCCTTCCGCCTCTGCAGCGGCGGCAAAAGCTGCATAGCGAGCGTGCGCGTTGCTCTCCCCTTCAAAGGCGGTTTGCAGGTTCTCAAGTGTTTTGTGGGTCGGCAATGTACCCACGGCGGTTCCAATCAAGCCCGCGGGAAGAATGCAGGAAAGGATGGCGCTGATCATGATGCTCACCTCGGCTAGGCACTATAGTCCTGAGGCAAGCCGGATAGATGTGATCCGTATCGCATTTATCCCAGTTCCCTTCCACGTTGCGAAAAAGCGTGGATGAGGCCCGCGCGGAATAACTTTCTCGAATCAAGCCGATTACTTTTTTTAATAGCGAATGGTTCAAGGAGTGGGGGGCTGTACCCTAGGAGTAAATCAGCAGTTGAGTTATGGGGACCGGTTGGGCAGCGGGACTACCCGATAGAGGAGAGGCATGTCGAACGAACTTCGCAATTATCTATCGCTGTCGTATGGCGAGCTGGAAGAGTTGAACCT